>NZ_JAIXMW010000008.1:0-53196 GCF_020328115.1 Candidatus Endomicrobiellum agilis | reverse complement strand
ACCTGTCGGAATTCAGCCCTGCTTCTTTGTATGCCTGCTTTATTATTTTACGCAAACTTCTTGTCGCTAAACGCTTGCCTTTGTTCCCGTCCGAAAACACCATAAACAGCGGGCTTTCTGCTTTTATATCGCTTGGAATATCTGACAAATACTCCCGTATCGCCATGCTCACCTTTTCCCCTATTTTAGCATATTCCGTTTTTTCATTTCTGCCTTTCCCCTGCAGATACAATACTTCCATGTCTCCGATATTTCTTAAGTCTTCAACATTCGCTCTTGCAAGTTCTATCGTCCTCAATCCGCACGTTGCTGATAACGCTATTATCGCATAATTCCTTTTTCCTATAACTGTGCTTCTGTCTATTTTATCCAACACACTTTTAACCTGCACTGACGTAAGATAATCACGTTTATGTCCTTTATCTGTTCTCACGCCTTTAATATGGTCTGCGATGTTTTTGTACAAATTCTCGCTTGCCAGCCATCTGAAGAAAAGCTTCACTACTCCCAGCCGAAAAATCGTTGTCGCTGGTTTATATTTCGTTTTCAGATATTCCCGATATCCGATAATATCTTCCCGTGTCGGCGTTGGTTTTTGTGTGTCAGTCAGGTATTTTGCAAAGTGAATTAATTCGTATTTGTACGCTTTTACAGTTGTCGGCGAGGCGTCCAAATAGCTGATAAATCTGTCAAACCATTCTTCTTTTATTTCTGCTTTTTCTGCAATTTCTATTTTACTGCCGACGCCGTCAACAACCATTCGTATATCCGCCAGCTCTGATTTTTATCTTTGTCGGGGACTTTCCCAAACCACTTTTTTATCAACTCTTCTTTCGCTTCCTCCGCCTGCTTTTTCGCACCTTCTATCGCTTCCTCAAACTCTTTCCGGTTGTCCGTCTCTTCTATTATTTCTTCTTTCATCAGTTCCCGCTCTCTTGCTCTCAATACTTTACATTTTGCCTCGTGCAGTGTTAATCCGCTTTCTCTCGATACTTGTTTATACCTATCTTCCCACTCCTCATTCTCTTCTATCGCTCTTTTTCTATTTCTTCTCAATTTCTTTAATTACATTTACTCTCATCTGTTCATTCCTTTTAAAATTTTATTTAAACAACATCCACATCAACAAACCAAATAATCTCAAAGCAAAAAACAGGAGAAACAGCTGCAATACACTCTTTAAAAAATCAATCATTTTAATCACCTCACATGCTCTCATCTGTTACTCCTTTAAAATTTATCTAAAAATCAATCGGTACAACATACCAAACACATAATCCGCCGCATGAATTGCCGCCTGCGTCAAATAGAATAATCCCGCAAGTCCAATCAAAAACTGTATCACATCACCAATCCAACCTAAAATTTTGTCCATCATTTCAATCACCTCACACATATACTACCACACTAATGCTACCAAAAAAGTGGTAGCATGTCAAGAATTATACATACTCTTGTTTATAACTTGTTTTTTTGGTATTATTGCGGTCTCGCACGGCAACACAAAATAACTATAGGAGTACACTATGACAACATAAGAAGATAACATGTTAAATAAGTTGGCAGAGTCTATGTCGGAGTCCTTAGCGACTGATTTAAGCAAAATGGACTTGTCAAAAGACGAAAACATTTTTGAAGAAATTGGAAGAATTGAAAGTTGTTTGGAAGTAAAAGAAGTGTTAATTATTACCGATTGCCTTCTTGAGTTTCCCTCTCGGGTGTAACAAAAAAAATAAACGCAACCGGAGTTACCCGCTGCGTCTATTCTGAGAAATAATAAAAGGTTATTAGCGTAATCTTGTCATATTGTGAGAACAAGAGTACTATAATTATTATACAAGCTTTTACTAAAATTTTGCAATTATTTAGAGGAAAACTGTTTGATTGTCACAAATGGGAAACTTGGTATTTGTGAATAGTGAGGAAAAGTCGGCTCCGATATTTCTTTCGTCATCTTTTACCTTATTGCTGAGTCTACCCCTGCTAGGGCAACTATTCCCCAAATGGTGTATATTGTTATTTTATCCCTAGTGTTTTTACTAAACTTTATATTGCATACGTTGTCCTTAGCTTGATAGGTTAGGATTGCCGCTCCTATAGCACCTAGACCAGCCGACACTGATGTCATAATCCTTCCTGCAGTCCATCGTGATTGAGTTTCCACAGATAGTCCAGCTCCATATTCAGCAGAATTATCCTCTGTAAAAAAGTCTTTAGCTGCTTTGGAGTTATCCAATTCCGCCTCGTCTTTTTTTTCTTCGGTTCCTGCTGGACTAACACCCGTTCCCTTTCCCTGCGGAACTGTCTTGTTGTCGCTTGGCTTAACAATGTCAGGAGTTTTGCTGCAGCCAGCAAAAAACATTAATGCTAACATAAAAACTATTGCTCTCTTCATTTTTAGTCCTTTACTCCGACGTAGATAGTTGAAATACAAGCAACAGCATTAAAACAGCTGTATACCCCTTAAATTCATCGGGTTTGTCCTCGTGTTTTTTTATGGTGTTTCTTTGACTCCGGCGGAGGCGGCGGTGTTTCGGCGTTTATTTCAACGTCCTTAAATACTCTCATTTAACCAGTTCTTCTACCTCTTGTACCTCAAAAACTTGGAGGTTGCTCAGCTCTTGTACTACTTCCATCGGCAGTGGAGTTACTTCCGCCCGCAGTCTTCTGTTTTCTCTAAATAACTCATTATACATCATCTTCGCAAAATCTCTCTTTTGCATTAATTTCTTTCTCTCTTGCATGCGATACTCATTTTTGTCTATGAGCTGTTTGTTCTGTGCGTCCAGCGTGTCATTTGCTGTCTTCAGAGATACATTGCTTTCGGCGAGACTTTCCGCCTTCTTTTTTAGCGCTAGTTGTGCCGCAGAATTTTTTATGTTTAGTTTTAGCGCCTTCAGATTTGGCATTGCTTTTTCTGCCCGCAGTTTATCGTTTAGCTCTTTCGTTTCGTTCAAATTTTTCTGCAGATGATTTACCTCTGCGTTTAATTTGTTTATTTGTTGCTGTTGGTCGGGCAAATCTATTGTGTCAGTTTGTGTTTCTATCTCGTTCATATTAAAAAAGTTTGGCTGCCTTAAATCAAGGTCAAGATTCTCTTGCATCTCAAAAGCATTTATTGGGTCGCTCCAACCTATTTGCGTTATCTTTAAAGCAACAACTTGCGGTTCTTCAACTTTGTCAGTTTGGATTTTTGGTTTAGCAAGAGCTAGGTCTCCGCGCAACTGTTTATTTTCCCTTCTTAGTTCGTTGGCTTTCATCAGGTTAAGACTCGCTTCTCCTGAATACTGATTTCTTTCAGTAACAAGCGCTTTATCCTGGTTTTTCAGCAGTTCATTTTCTATGCGAGCCTGATGTAAAAACTCTTTAGTTTCTATAACTTGTTCCTTTAAATTTTCACTTTGCAACTTAAACTCGTCTGCTTTCTGTATAACTCCTCCCAGAGATTCAGCCAGATATTCTTTGTATTCTGCGGATTCCGTAAGTTGTTGTTTTAATCTTTCATTCTCTGCCTTCAGCTCCTCAGTCTGCTTTTTGTATATTACCGCGGGCATATCTTCAGGCAACGTCGTTTGTTTTGGCGGCGGCACAAGAGGAGTATCATTTTTATAGATATACTTGTAGGCAAGCAGTGCCAGCACGGCAACCTGCACCACAGTGGCGATAATGTACCCATGTGCCTTAGCCCAATCCCAAGTCTGCCACGCTATTCCTTTTGCTCTCGTGGGCAGGTCTTTCATATTCGGAAGCGGTGATGGCGATGGACTTGGACTAACCTGATTAGCAGTTTTGGTATCAGTTTTGTCAGGTTGATATTTATTAAGCTGTTTATCACAGCCTGAGATTAAGACTATACATAATAACGATATTAATCTTTTCATTCCTAGTCTTCGGAAGTAATAACGAAATCTAAAATCCTTTTTATCTTTTTATACCACGCGGGGCTCTTTTATTTCTTGTTCCCAGTTTGTACGTCTATGTTATGATGATTCAGTATCCCAACTAATCTTTGGACTTCTAAGCTCCACTTAGTAATCGTATTTTTGCATTCGGCTAATTCTTCTTTGCAGAGACGCAAACTTTTTGCGAAAGGACTATTCAGATTCTCGTCAGGGTGTTCTGTCACTCGCACCAACTCAGACTCTCTCAGTTCCCATTTTCGAATCGCAACTGTTAATCTGTCTATCTCGTCTTGCAAAAGTTTTTCGTCGGTAGCCGCCGATGTCCCGGGTTTTTTTGCATTAGTCAGATTATACAAGTTGTGCCATTGCACTGTTTTCTGATATTGCTTGTAAAGACCAAACAACGAAGCGGCGCAAGCCAAAGATAACACGACTATGGCTATCCAATATCCTTTTGTGCTTTTTTGTTGCAATACAGGGCATTTTTGTTGCTCTGGGCATATATCGGCAGGTGTTTCTTGTAACGGCTCTGTTTGTACCGATTCGGTAACATTTGTGACAGCGTCTGACTTGGATAGTTGACGAGGCGGGACAACGCAACCCGACGCAAGCAACAACGTTAAAATAGCTGATATTACTTTTTTCATAACTATCATCCTATCTGGACAGGCAGGAGATTATACCAGATTCTCTTTTTCTAGTCTCACGCTCGGCTGAGATCATGATAATCAATTATTCAAAAACCGAAGGTCGCCTTTTTTCCCAAAACCTGAGACCGATTTATGTTGCAACTATAGTTTAGCCAAAAAGTTGCAAAAAAGTCAAATTTTGGTTTGTGCGTGGAAAAAAAAGGGAGTAAAAAAAAGCGTATGATTTGCGGTGCCTCTAATCAGAATTATTCAATTTCTTTATCAATTCAGAAATTGCGCTATTTTCATCTCCCACAATGGCTTTTTGAAAAAGTTTATTTGATTCAATATCGTTTATAGATATGTTTATTACAGGCAATTCTGTACACTTAGTTCCTTCGTCAAGTATTTCAGCTTCTTTTTTAAGTTGATTAATTGATTCGGCAGGTTGCGTTGGCGGTTTGGCAATTTTTAATAAATGAGACAATAATTGTTCTTTTTTATTTAAGTCTTTAAAACAATGTTTTAATGCTGTATATGCATATTCAGTCTTAATTTTCCATACTTCGGTTTTAATATTTTCTCTCTTTGCCTGTAATTCCTTATTAAGTGAGTTTAGTTTACCTTTTTCATTATTAAGTTCTTTTATCTCTTGTTCAATTTTTCGAATCGTTGTTTCAGCTTCTTTATTTTCTTTTGACAATGTAAAAATTCCTTTTAGAGCGTCGAGTTCATAAAAATAGTCTTTTATAAAATTTTGGTTATAAACAAGTACATTTTCGTCTGATAATCCTTTGATTTCACAATGCCGATATTTCTCTTTTGATTCCTCTGATTTATAATGGTATAAATAATCTGAAATTATACTTTTTCCTGTTCCGTTTAAGCCGTAGATAAGATTAACTCTTTTGTCCGTTGACAATGTAACGGACTTTTTGTAACAGGCTACTTTATCCATTATAATTTCTGTTATCATAATCCCATCTCCGTATTATTTCTATTTTATTATCAAATTATCCAACAATTCTTTCTTGCATAATTTTTTCACTGCAGTAAATGGTTTTTGGTCTTATTTGTTATTTTGAAAAAGCGAAGCCTTTGGAAAGTCCAGAAAAAATAAGAAACTGAATCTTTTGGGGAATTTGCCCTCTCGGCATGACAAGCAAAAGTTAAGTTAAAGTTTTTCATCATCCTATCTTTTTTATGCGCTCGTTATATTCTTGCTCGGTAACAATGATTTCAATTGTTTAGGTATTTGTCAGATAAAACGCTTAGCTAAACAACTTATGCGCTCTTGAACAGTTAATTATTGAGCTTTTATATATTCGATACTAGACTGAGCTTTAAACCAAGTATTCTGTCGTTTGGCATAGTGCCTCGTATCTTTTGAGAACTCCAAAACTAAATCGTCTCTTGAGATCTTTTTATCGAGGTATTGTACTATATGTCTGTAGCCTATGCCGCTTAATGCGGGGCAATTCTTATCAAACCCCATGTCTAAAACTTTTTGCGTTTCTTCAATCATGCCACTGTCTATCATTTGTTTACATCTTTCGTTAATTCTTTTATACAAGATTTTACTCTCAACAGAAATACTGTAATGTTTAAAATTGTATCTCGGACTTTTAAGCTTAAAATGTTCTTTAAGAGTTTTTCCTGAAAGAATATTTACTTCGAGCGATCTAAGCAGTCTTTGCGGATTTTTTTTATTCTTTTCAGCAGCTTCCGGATCTAACTTTAAAAGTTTATTGTAAAGTTCTTCGTTAGATTGAGCTTTTAGTTCTTTTCTCAAAAATTCGTCTGCTTTAGGCATGTCGTCAAGTCCGTAAAGCAAAGCTTTAATATATAATCCCGTTCCACCTGTTATAACGGGGACTTTGTGTTTTTTTAAAATTTCTGCAATTTTTAAATCGGCAGCGTGTACAAATGCCGCGGCGTTGTATGTTTGGTCAAGATTTATAATATCAGTTAAGTGCTGCAAAACTCCGTCAATTTTGCGGAGTCCGTTTTGCAAAAGATATCCCTCTTTATTTGTACCGATATCTAAGTATTTGTAAACCTGTCTCGAATCACAAGAAATTATCTCGCCGTTTTTTGCTTTACAAAACTCAACAGCCTTTTTTGTCTTTCCACTTGCAGTTGGCCCCGAAATAACAATAATATCCATAGTTTTTGCGCCATCATCCGTCATACTGAAAGATGAATTTTTTGAAGTGTCTAAAATAAATAAACTATACCTGTGCAAAGTAAATAACATCTACTTTTTATTCTATGAGTTCTTCAAATTTTTTTCTTTTAAGGTGGCGATAATTATCTTCTGTCAACTTATTTGCGTTTAAAAAATTTTTCTAATTCGCTTAATGAGATTCTGTATGCTGTAGGTCTGCCATGAGGACATGTAAAAGGGCATTCGCATTTAAAGAGATCGTTTATCAATTTTTTGGCTTCAATAAATGAAACATTATCGCCTGCTTTTATACTTGCACGGCAGGCTGAGCGAATAATTTTATCTCTTTTTTGTTCTATTTCCACATGTTTATCATCTTCAATATCTGAAATTATTGCCTTAACTATTTGTTCCATCGACATATTTCCAAGCAGCGCCGGATACGCTGTGATTCTAAAAGAATTTTGCCCGAATTCTTCAATGCTTATTCCCAAGTCATTAAAAAGATTTAGATTTGCCTTAAGAAGCTCCGAAACACTTGGAGAAAGGTCAAAATTTTCAGGCATAAGCATTTGCTGTATTTTGACAATCTGATTTTTCATCTGTAAAAGATAGAGTTCGTACCTCACTCTTTCTGCAGCAGCGTGCTGGTCAAAGATATATAAACTGCCCTTATTTTCAGCAATAATGTATGTGCCGAAAACCTGTCCGAGAATTTTTATGTTATTGTCAAAGTTTTCAGGCGTAAGTTCTTCCTGTTTTACAAGAACGTCGGCATATCTGTCTATATTATGATTTTGTTTTGAAGGGACATAGTTGTGCTTTGGTTTAGGTTCTCTAACGTAAATAGTAGATTGTGGTATTGTAGAAATAGAGTAAGCATTGCGATCTTTACTCTTTTGCTTTGTAAATTCTAACAAGTTGAAATTTTCGGTTTTGCTTGTCATCTGAATGCTCGCGTCTCGAAGTTGTATCTCTGATTTATCACGCGACATCTCCGCAAAAGACGAAGGATAAGCTATTTCAATTTCCGGGTGGGCGCACGATATAAGAGCATTTCTTAGCGCTTTATAAATAATGTCATACATACCGTTTTCAGTTGCAAATTTTACTTCTCTTTTTGCAGGATGTATGTTTACGTCAATATCTGATGGATCAATGGTAATATAAATTAACAGCCCTGCGTGTCTGTCGCGAGGTATTGATTCTTTGTAAGCCTGATAGACGCAATGCGTAAGCCATTTTGGATAATTTACAGGTCTTGAATTTACAAAAAGGTACTGGTATTTTCTGTTAGACAAAGAATCACCTCTGCCTGTAAAATAGATATCTGATGAAGCTTTAGGATGATCTACTTTTATATTTTTAAGCTTCTTTGCAAAATCTTTGCCTAAAATATCCGCAATCCTGTCTAACTTGTTGTCTGTCTGAGATGTAGAAAAAATAGTTTTATTTTCAGAAATCATTTTAAAGGCTATATCGTTATTTGTAAGAGCTGTTTCCTCAAGAGAACTTATAATTCTTGAGCGTTCGGTGGAGTCACTTTTTAAAAACTTTTGTCGCGCCGGAGTATTAAAAAATAAATTTTTAATTTCTGTTATTGTTCCTTCCGCGCCTGCCCAAGGAATTATTTTAACATCTTTACCGCCGTCAGCTGAAAGTTTCCATCCAGAAGCTTCGCCTTTTTTTCTTGTTTTCATTTCAAAGTTTGAAATAGCTGCTATGGAGGCAAGAGCCTCGCCTCTGAATCCTAAAGAATGAATATGTGATAAGTCGTTAAAATCGTCTATTTTACTTGTTGCATGTCTTAATATAGAGAGTTCCAAATCTTTTCTGTCCATAGCAAAGCCGTTGTCGGAAACTCTTATAAGCTTTTTTCCTGCTTCTTCTATTTCAACGGTTATGGAAGACGCGAAAGCGTCTAAAGAATTTTCTACAAGTTCTTTAACGGCGTTTGACGGGCGTTCTACAACTTCGCCAGCAGCTATTTTATTGATTGTTTCTTGCGACAAAATATTTATCGGCATATTTATTTCCTTGCGCCTGTTCATTACATAATAAATTACGTATTATTTTTTTTATTTTATTAACAATTTGTTGATATAAATTTTCTTTCGATATTAGTAAAAACAAACACTTGCCATTGCTTTTTTTCTGCTATAGTTTGCCAATACTTTGTTTCTCCTTAGTATCGTCGTTTGACAATAAATGTTCGCCTTTACATCCTGCAGCTAAAATTCTATTGTCATTTAATAAAGCTATAGAATCAGAATAAAATTTACCCGTTGAAGTCGGCAAAGAAAATGAATAGCTGCTTCTTTCAATATTACGTACCCAGTATTTATTTTCTTCCAAACTGTCAATAATCAAAACGCGGCTTTCTTCTTCTTTGTTCATATCGTCAATAAGCTCATAAAAAATGTTTATTAAATATTTTTGTACCTTTAATCCCATCACTTACATCTTTTAGTCATGTAAATAATCTAAAAAAATTTCCTCATAAAACTGTTCATAAAGTTTTCCCTTATTTCTTCCGCTACGTGGAATATACGCTATCAAATATATGTATTACTATTGAAATTGAGATAAAAATAAGCCTGCATATCGCCGCCAAAAATGGAGCCAAGCCATAAGTGACGTAAAGTCCAATTAAGTACATAAGTTGCCGCACAGCAAAGTACGAAATTAAAATATGATGCGCTTATTTATATTTATCTTTCCAATCGCGTAATATATTAAATGCTTCTATGGGGCTTAAAGAATTTATATCAATATTTTTTAATTCTAATAAAATCTGGGGTTCTTGAGGTTTGTATTTGCTGAAAAATTCAATCTGCGGATTTTCATTGCGTTTTGGCAACTTAATGGTATTTGCTTCTAGTTTATTTAAGATTTTATAGGCTCTTTCTATAACCTGATGAGGTATTCCTGCAACTTTTGCAACGTGTATTCCGTAAGATTTATCAGCGCTGCCCTCAACTATTTTATGTAAAGGTATGACGTCGCCGTTCCATTCTTTAACATCGACGCTATAATTTGCCACGCCTTTAAGTGTTTTTGAAAGCCCTGTGAGTTCGAAATAATGCGTTGCAAAAAGTATTTTTGTGCCTGCATTTGCTTTTCTTTTTTCATCTGCAAAAAATTCTATTACTGCCCAAGCTATGGACATTCCGTCGTAAGTTGACGTTCCCCTGCCCACTTCGTCGAGAATTATAAGGCTCCTTTGTGTGTATTGGTTTAGAATGTTTGCGGTTTCCAACATTTCAACCATAAACGTTGATTCTCCGCCTGCGAGATTATCTCCAGCTCCGATTCTTGTAAATATTCTATCGATAAGCCCTATTTCTGCACTGTGAGCCGGAATAAAAGATCCGGTTTGAGCCATTATCACAATAAGCGCCGTTTGTCTTAAATAAGTGGATTTTCCCGACATATTTGGTCCGGTGAGAATCATTATTTTTGAGTTTTCATCAAAAGTAATATCGTTTGCCGTAAATTCGCCGTTTTTTAATATCTTTTCCACAACAGGATGTCTGCCGTCCTTTATAGAAAGCTCTTTACCGTCTGAAATTTTAGGGCAGACGTAATTGTATTCCACTGCATTTGCGGCAAATCCGCAGAAAATATCAATTTCTGAAATGGCCTGCGAAGTCTTTAGAATATTTGTAGTAAAAAGAGATATTTCTCGTATTAAAGTATTAAAGATGTTGCTTTCAAGTCTTAAAGTTTTTTCCTGCGCGGACAATATTTTTTCTTCAAAGATTTTCAATTCTTCGGTTATATATCTTTCGCCAGATGCAACAGTCTGCTTACGCACATAATGTCTTGGCGCCGATACAATGTTTGATTTGCTGATTTCTATATAATAGCCAAATACTGAAGTATAACCTATTTTTAGATTATTTATTCCGGACGCAGCTCTCTCTTTAGCTTCTAGATTGGATATGTAAACTTTTGCATCAGACGACATTTGTCTTAATTCGTCAAGCTCTGCGTTGACGCCTTTTTTAATTACGTTGCCGTCTTTCAAAGATATAGGCGGTTCATCAAATAAATATAACGAAATTTTATCTATTACTTGGGTGTTATCAGGAATGTCAAAATCCAATCCGTCTGTGGACTTTATAATTTTTAGAATGTTATTTATTATCTTTAATGAGTTTTTTAATGCCGCTAAATCTTTAGGTGTTGCGTTGCCTGAAGAAATTCTTGCAATTATTCTTTCAATATCGGAAACAGTTTTCAATTTTTCAACAATTTCTTTCCGTATATTTGAGTTCTCTATAAAGAATCTCACAGCATTTTGTCGGTTTTCAATTTTTGAAATATCTAAAAGCGGTTTTATAAGCCACTGTCGTATAGTCCTTGCGCCCATAGGCGTTTTTGTCGAGTCCATAATTGAAAGCAGCGAATTCTCAGTTTTTCCAGTTGCCATAGAGTTGAGAAGTTCAAGATTTTTTATTGCTACGGTGTCTAGATGCATAAAGTCTGAATTTCTTGTGTATTTTATATCTGAAAAGATATCGACGCTTTGCGGCTGCATTTCCTTTATATAAGCGAGCAGTGCTCCGCAAGCGCAGAGTATTTCTTTTTTATTAAGCCCAAACTTTTTTACAGCGGTGACATCAAAAAGCTCCGCTATTATCTTTTTAGCTTTTTCAATATCAAAAAAAGAATTGTTTATATCTGAAACAGGCAGTTTGAGTTTTGTCATGAAATCTGATATGTATTTGTTTTGCATATTGCCGGCGGATATAATAAGTTCGCCAGGATTATATTTTGATACTTCCGTTTCAATAGATTTTAATGTTGTCTCAGAAGTGAAAAATTCGCCTGTCGATATGTCGGCTGCCGCAAATGCTGCGCACATTGTAATTTCATCAAAAGTAACTGACATTAAAAAATTATTTTCTTTTGATTCCAAAAGAGTATCTTCTAAAATTGTTCCGGGAGTTATAACTTTTGTAACTCCGCGTTTTACAATGCCTTTTGCGGCTCCTGGTTCTTCAAGCTGTTCACAAATGGCGACTTTGAAACCTTTTGTTATAAGTTTTCTTATGTAAGAATTTATCGAATGGTGAGGAACTCCGCACATCGGCGTTCCCGCTCTTTGCGTAAGCACAACCTCAAGAATGGGAGCTGCTTTTATTGCGTCGTCACCAAACATTTCATAAAAATCTCCTAAACGAAAAAACAGCACCATACCTGAATATTTGGCTTTAATATCCCAGTATTGTTTCATTAACGGCGTTAGATTTTCAGAAAATTTTTTAATTTTTCTACTCCCTGATATATCTTATAAGTAAATATTATAGACAGGACATAATATCTTGTTTCTTTAAAAGGTATTTTACATATTTTGTAACTTATTTCAGGATTTTTTTTGTACCAGCTTTCAACATTTCCTATTCCTGCATTGTATGCTGCTAAAGCCAAAATCAGATTGTTGTTATAATAATTTAAAAGCTTTCGCAAATAATATGTCCCAAACATTATATTTATTTCAGTTTCTTTAAGGCTTTTATCGGAATAACCCGTAATATTTAACTGATTTGCAATTTCCAATGCGGTTTTAGGCATTATCTGCATAAGACCGACAGCGCCTCTATTTGAAACGGCGTTGGGATTTAAATTTGACTCTTTTTTCATAACAGCTTTTACAAGCAGAGAATCTACGATAAAACGTTTAGAATATTTAATTACGTAAGTTTCATACGGATTTTTATCAAATAATCCAATTTTTTTTTCAAGATTGAAGAGAAGACATATTGTTAAAGCTAAAAGAGTATATCCGATAATTCTTTTCATATAATGCTGCCAAATAACGAATTTACCTTTGCTTCTTTTATATTAACATTAATATGTTTGCCAAGATACTCCTCTTTGTCGCCTTTTGCGAAAACCTTACGACCACCTCTTGTTCTCGCTTTTATAATGCCGTTTTTAATTTTTTCGACTAAGACCTGCTGAGTGCTTCCTATTATCTCCGAAACAATTTCAATAGAAATTTTATTTGCCTCTTCAAGTGTAACCGCATGACGTCTTTTTTTTTCTTGTAAAGGCACATCGTCGATCATTCCAAATGCTTTTGTGTTCGGACGAGGAGAATATTTGAAAACATATAGTCCGTCGAATTTTATTGTCTTTACCGCTTCTAAAGTATCTTCAAAATCCTCGTCGGTTTCTCCGGGAAAACCTACGATAATATCAGTTGTTACACTTATGTCGGGTATGGCGGCTCTTAATTTTTTGATTAATTTCAGATAATGTTCGTGAGAGTATTTTCTGTTCATTGCTTTAAGGATTTTATCGGATGCAGATTGCATAGGAAGATGAATATGGGAACATACTTTTGGTTCTGTCGCCATAATTTTTATCAAGTCGTCGCTTAAATCTTTAGGATGGTTTGTCATAAATCTTATTCTTTTAAGATTCTCTATTGCCGCAACTTTTTTAATTAACGCCGCAAAATTTACGTCTTCACATTTATACGAGTTTACATTTTGGCCTAAAAGCGTTATTTCTCTTGCACCGTTTTTTACCATTGAGGAACATTTATTTACTATTTTCTCAAAGTTTATACTTATTTCCTTTCCTCTTACAAAAGGCACTGTACAATATGAACAGTAGTTGTCGCAGCCTTTCATAATGGTAACGTATCTTGTGACTTCAGATTTTATTTCAGAATTTACTTTTTTTGCAAAGTTGCTCATATGGAACAAATCCATAATTCTTAAAGCGGCGTTGTCAATATCTTTCGCGCCTATAATTAAATCGACGCTGTTAAAACGTTTTTTAATCTTAGAGCCAAGTCTTTCTGCCATACAGCCGATAACGACTACTTTTATACTGGGGTTTTTCTGTTTAAACTCTTTTATTCTGCCGAGGTAGGAGAAAGCTTTTTGTTCTGCCTGTGCTCTTACGGAACAGGTGTTTAATATAGCTACGTCTGCATCTGATAAGCTGCTTACTTTTGACGCTCCATAGGCTGAAAAAACAGAACTAAGCACGTCAGATTCGCACATATTCATCTGGCAGCCTATTGTTTCGATTAAATAGTTCAATAATTTATCCTGTATAATTTAGTCATATTATACAAAATTATATTGCATGGCAGAGCCGTCTGCAGTTTTTTGGGGTTTTATATTTGTGTTAACTTTGATTTTTTTTGCAAGTCTGCCGATTGGAATAAAAAAATCTCAATTTCAAAATAAAAAGCTGAAAACACCAAAAGGCAAGCAGTGCGGGTCAACCGCCAAAAGTTAAAATATTTTCGTGATATGAGACAAAAACATTCTATGTCCCGTTGACCGATGACCTTACATAGCTATAATTTTATTTAGCCAATGCATTTCCCATATGAAAAACGTATTGAGAAATGACGACGGCTGCGGAAAAAATATAGTTATGAAAGATGCTGACGACAAAAACGGACCGAACGGAATATATTCTTTTTTTTCGATTTTCTTTGCAGCCAGAAGTATTAAGCCTGCTATACTTCCCGTAATAGCCGCAAAAAAAATTGCAAAAAGCGCTTTTTCCCAGCCGATAAAAGCGCCAACGCCTGCCATAAGTTTAACATCCCCGCCGCCCATAACTTCTTTTTTATAAATTAGTTGCCCTAGAAGTCCAGCGATGAGCAAAACGCCTCCGCCGGTAAGAATACCTAAAATAGAATTAGCAAATCTTGGCAGATATGTTCCGCCTAGAACTGAATTCATAAAACTAAATATAACGCCTGTAATAATTAAAAGGATTGGAAATATTACGGGTATTATTCTATGGAAGTAATCTACTACTGAAACGAAAATCAGTGAGAATGTAAAAAAAGCAAATAAAATGAATTGAAATGAAAAAGAAAACTTATAAAAAAGAAATGCCAAAGAAAATGCCGAAAGAAATTTGACAAAAGATGTTTTATATATGACATTTCCGATTTTAAATCCTATATAAAAAACTAAAAGCAATCCCAAATAAAAAAATATCATCGTTTACAATTTACTCAGTTTATCATAAAAATAGTTTATCCGAATTTGTTATTTTATTCTGTCTGCAGAGTCAGGACGTATCGGCAGCTTTACGCTTTGCCACCTCTAAGCTATCGGTATTGTTTTCATTATCGCGCGTAAATTGATATTGAATTTGATTTTTTACAGTGGACAATAAACATACGAATTTCCTATATGTAGTCTTTTGCAATAATAAACCGTGGTATTTTTCAGCATTGTCTCCATAGTAAATATTACGTTTTTCAAATAAGTAAGTTCTGTTTTTATAGCTGTTTCTTCAGATTTTTTTTAAATGTCTGAGAATTTTAGGGCGGCAAAAAGGTAGAAAATTCGTTTATAATAGCAATTATGTCATTACTCAATTGCTTTTTGACAAATTGGCAACGCGTTTTTCTAATTCTTTTTCCACGCATTCGGGCACGAAATTTTTAATATTCCCCCCAAGCATTGCAATTTCTTTTACCATGCTAGAAGAAAGAAATGTATAAGACTGGTCTGTCATTAAAAATATTGTTTCAATTTTTTTATTTAGCTTTCTGTTCATCAATGCCATTTGAAATTCATATTCAAAATCAGAAAGAACTCTCAATCCTCTTATTAAAACAAAAGAGTTGATATTCTCGAGGTAATTTGCCAGAAGTCCCGAAAAAGATGATATTTTTACATTTTTCAGCTTCTCTGTGATTTTTTGCAACAGATCAATTCTTTCTTGCAAAGAAAAGATGTGCTTTTTATTTATATTTTTTGTCACTGCAATTATTATTTTCGGAAATAAATGCGAAGCTCTGATTATGATATCTAAATGTCCTTTTGTAGGCGGATCAAAACTTCCTGGATAAACTGCCAAAATTTTTTTTGTCATAATCAAAATTTATATCAATTTTCAAATTGTTTTGTCAACGCGAAAGATGATTTTAGAAGTTTCTAACGAAACCCAAAATTGAGTTTATTACAGTTTTATATTATACTATTAAAATAGAAATTGAAAGTTGTTTTTGTGAAGTTTTGCAGGTAATGTGTTAAATCTCGTTTACTTAGGTGGGAAAATGAAGAAAATTTTTTATTTTTGTGCCGCCTTATATTTGTGTTATATGATGTTGTGTTGTAACGCTTATGCTGAGGGAACGGAACTGACTGCCAGCGGAAACAAGGAGTTGGTTAGTTGGAATAAGGAGCTGGCTACCGAGAATGAAAATCTGATTGACGGTAATAATAAGTTGGTTTGCGAAAATAAAAAGTTATATAACGAGAACGATAAGTTGGTTGCCGAGTGCGAAAGGTTAAGTGCTGAATGCTATAAATTGGTTAATGAGACTAGGAAATTGACTGGCAAAAACGATAAGCAGATTAGCGAGAACATAAGGAGATATACCGAGAACGTAAAGCAGGCTAATAAGAGCGTTCAGCAGGTTAATGAGAACGCGGAGCTAACTGTCGAAAATAAGAAGCGTATTGCAGAGACAAAAAAACTGCTTGCCGAGTATGAGAAGCTCAAAAATGAAAATAAGAAGTTGAGGGATGATAACGAAAAACTAGCTGACAAAAACGATAAACAGATTGTCAAGAACTTAAAACAGTATGCCGAGAATGTAAAAGTGTTTGATGAGAAAATAAAACGGTGTAAAAGTAATGCCGAGCTGATTAATGCGAACGCGGAACGGTTTAATGTGAATAGAAAACAGTTTAAAGAGAACATTAAGCTGATTAATGAGAATTTAGAAGCTGCCGATTATGAGAGATTTATTTTTCGCGATAAGAAGTTGCTTAACGAACATGAAAGACTGACTGGCGAAAGCGAAGAACTGCGTGCCAAAAATAATAAGTTAGTTGAAAAATTAAATAATCTGTATATAAGAAAGTTGGTCGACATTTAGTACAACTGAGAAAAGTAAAAGGATGCACGATGCGAGTTTTAACCTCTATCATCGTCTGAAAAAATAGAAAAGAATTAAATACCTCTTTTGATGTATGGAAATGGAAATATGTAAAAAAAGAGAGTATAAAGTTTTCTAGCTGTTCCGTTCCTATAAGTAAGAACAGAAATTTATATTGTCATTATTTGCCATTGTAAATAAAGCAAAGAATCCAGCTGTTTGTTATAGCTGCTAAAGCTGATTATAAAAAACTTATAGCATTCCCAGTGAAAGATGGAACTTATTTTAGCGTTAAGTAACCTTGAAAAAGGTAAACGTCAAGAATTCATATACTAAACTTTAAACCAAATAGATATCTATTTGGTTTGTGCCTGACATGCTTTTTTAATTCAATCTTCTATAATATCATCAAGACTATCAAACTAGTTTTTAAATATTCCATATAGATATTGCATTGGCGCTGTGATTTAATAGTCTAGGTTTGTCGGTAAGGAAAATTAGCGTTCCAAATCCAACGTTTCCTAATACTCTCAGTTTCTCAAAATTAATTATACCTTTTTTAAGATTTCCTGTATTTTTATCTCTATGAGATATAACTTTCCAACTTGAGTTTTGAATTATGCTCATATCCGCTTCCATAGTCAATATAAAAGGGTTGCAAGTGGTTCTATTCTTTTAGGCTAACAGCGAATAATATAAAAACGGAGAGGGAGGGATTCGAACCCTCGATACGGTTTCCCGTATATCAGTTTTCGAGACTGACGCCTTAAACCAACTCGGCCACCTCTCCAATTATTTGGCTAAATATCAAGCTTAATAAAATATAACAAACTATATAGACCTAACCATAACTATGTTCCGCGATTGCTCATAATTTCGCGCTTACCTCTAAACTTGTTTGCCTTGCCTTATTTGGCAATAGCAATACGGTTCAATTTTCTCCAGAATCTTTGAATTATAAAGAATATTTTCAGAATTTCGTAAAGGATTATCTATTGCCATGGGTGAAAGATTTCGTCGTTATCAAGATTCCATGTTGCTTTTTTGTCGGAAGACGTACTTGTTTTTGCGTTGAGTTTAAGAGAGAATTCGCTTTCTTTGTCCGCTTGTTTTTTCCACGTTATACTGAAATTATAGCAATGCAAATCTCTGTAAAGCCTAAATTCATATTCATTTATTTTACTGTTCGATATAGAGTCAAATGGGATTGTTGTTTTTACATTGAAATCTAATTTCCATTTGGGAGTGAGCCATATTCCAACTCCTAAAATATTATCAATTTCGCGGTTTCTGTAAAGATTCAAGAATTTATCATATCTTTGATAAAAAGTGCCAAAATTTAAATATACTTTCTCTAGGTTGCCGATTATTAAATCTAGCTTGAGAGAATTGAATTTAAACGTATCTAGAAATTGTTTTTGTCTTATGAATTGTTCTTGTCTTATGAATACAGTCATATCAGAATTGAGAGTCCACATTATTTCTGTGACAAAAGGCAATGGCAAATATTTGTTTAAATTATACGCAAAAAAGTTTTGAACTGCAACGCTCTCTCCGAAATACATGTTATTATTGAAAGACAGAGAGTTTTTTTTATTTCTCAGAGTTTTAGTGCCTAAGGATTTCGTTTTCGTTATTGCATTTGTTATTGCATAATTGACATTCCAGTCCATCCAATCTGTAACTCTAAATCTCGCATTTGAAGAATATGTGTATTTTATGAAAAAACCGCCGTATTTTTCTTCTCCAAAATCATCTTTATTGAAATGTTGTACCGTTATTTTTAGAGCAGGAACTAATGTAAACTGGTTTCCAAATTTAAAATCTCTCATCAATTTGTAATAGAAAAAACTGTCGTTTTTACAAAAGGGCTCCTTATTTTTAGAAAGAGTTCTGTAAACGTTTTGGTGCATAAAATAGAAATTGTGTATTACTCCTAAAAAAATTTTTCTAGAATAAGACGCTAACTCCGCTTTGGGAAGAACTGCATTTAATCTTTTCGTAGGTTTATCAGTGCTAGGTTTATCAGTGCTGCGATACATGAAACTTATATTTAAATTTGTGTCAGATCCTTGTCTTGTCACAGAGGCATAATAATTATGATTATAAGAAGGATAATTCCCCTGCAAAAACGATAAATCTATAGACTTATCATAATTAAGATCATAAGGAGGATGATTCCCCTGCAAAACCGATAAATCTATAAGCTTATTGTTACGCTTCTGCTTATTAAACTTATCGTTACGCTTCTGGTTATCAAGTTCTATATCTATATTGTTCTTAAACCGTGCCATCCATCGCATGCTCCACGTACTGTTTATTACATGTAAGTAATCAGACGTTACTTCACACTTTTTAAAATTGTTAGTTTCATTAATATTGATATCTCCATTTGCATTTTCCGCTAAGTAATCAATTTTTATTCCGTAAGAACTTTCTTGTTTTCTAAAAAAATCAGCAAAGACTTTTCCTTTTAAAGATTTGCTTAACGCGCATGAGATTACCGTATTTAAATACATACTTTTATTTTCAAATTTTGGATTAAACTCAATTTTTAAATCTGATCCGAAAGATTTATCATCTTTGAGAGATTTTGTAAATATTGGAAGATAAAATACGGGAACTTTCCCGATATAAAAAACGGCATTGTAAACGGTTAATCTTTTATTTAGTTCAAGTCTTCCGTGCTTTGCCCTGAAATGAGTGTGAGGGTTGTCTAAATCACATTTTGAAAACTTTATAGCTTTTATTACATATATATCTTTGTTCTGCATTTCTATAGATTTTGCTTGAATAAATGTAGAAGAAGAATATCCAAAAGTTTCATCTATATGTCCGGTTTCTTCGTCGTAATTATACGTAGCGCTCTCTGCATAAATTATAGTTCCAGACTCTTCAACCTTAACATTCCCGAAAGCTTTCACAGTTTTTTTGTCAAATTCTATATAATCGGCAGATACTTTTCTATTCTCCCAGTTAAAAACAGCATTGCCCTTTGCGAAAAGCTTCCCGACTTGTTCATCATATTCGAGATTATCTGCAAATATATCAATCTCACAAGTGAAAGCACTCAGAGCCGATAATAATATGACTGTAAAAACTATGATTCCCTTAAATAAAAATTTTTTCATTGAGAAAATTACTGCTTATGAAGCATTGCAGCGACTGTAACTCCAAGTTTACGCGTATATTTTGAGGTTATAATTTTACAAATTTTTACCGACAATTTAAATGCCATTTTCCTTAATTCCATTTGATGCGAAATCCATAAAGTATTTGCCTACTTAACCGCATATCTTTTGCAGTTTTATCTCTGTCTATGGTGGCTTTAAATAGTAATTGAGACGTTGTTAGCGAATAATTTTTACCCATAGATTTGTCAATTATAGGTAAATTGTTTTTTTCAAATACTCAGCCAGCGTATTCTAACAGATATTTCGCGTCTATGAATGTCTCCACTCGCCTATTGTTTCCATATTTACAGATTCAAACCAGCAATCATAACTCCACTGCAGGTATTTTTTCTTTTAATTCCTCTCTTATTTGTCTTTTAAATAAGGCATATGAAACGCTATAGTCAAATCTTAACATCTTTCTCGCTTATTTTCGCGTACCTTTTGTTTTCATAATATAATAGAAATACAAATAGTGGTTAAACCTCAGATAAGGAGAGTACAACTTTATTTGGACTAATATATCTAGTATGATTGGTAACATCGCAACTTTCAGCTGATTATTGAAAAGTATTTGCTAAGTGCAAAACAGCAAGTTCATCAAGAAATTAGAGCGTTCTCTCGTCGCTCCTTTTTCAATTTATATTATAATAAAGCAGGCTTTTAATGTTTCGCAACAGTATTAAGTCTTTAATTTTTTGTATATTGTATTTTTACGGAGCAGCTTTAAACGCGAGTCGCTCCATTCTTATTTTAAAAAGAAACTGAAGTTTCCTATAAAAAAGGCAAAGGCATAACGCGACTTAATAAGCAATATAACAATATGCCAGAACGCTGTAAACAAGGCTCAAGAGAACGCGCGAGTTCAATGTTGTTAGCAGACGCCTTCACGTTCTTTTACACAAATACTTGTAATATTTAAAATACTTAAAATAAGAATAAACAAAAACAGTCGTAGTCACCGAAGTCCAACTAAGAACATGCGTACACCGATAAGAATGAAAACACGACAAAAAAGCGAGTAGATAAAAAGAGATAAAAAAAGCGCCAGTTACTTTTTAAAAGATAAAAATTGTAAGGGAAAAGACCCAAGACATCATAAGAAGCGCGACGATAAACGAAATAAGAAACCATATCCAATACTCTTTTAGGGACGTTATCGGAAACAATATAGGGAAGAACGTTATCAAGAACGCTTCTCTAGAAGGTTCAGCACGCGGCAAAAAAATAAGGAAAGCAAGAAGAAAAACAGAAACACAAAATAATAAAAATAACAAAAACTTTATTTGTTACTTTCTTACTCTCTAACTTTTGGCGGATTTAATGCCAAAAAGAATAACTCTACATCTCAGAAACGAACATAACAGAAAGAAAAGAGAAAAAAACAGCATTTTAATAGTATTTTAAATTTTAAAAAAACAGTTATACTTTTACTAATCTTTTCAGCGATTCCTCTTGGCTAAGTTGATATTGAAGCTGGCTAATCTGCTGGTTTAATTCTTGAAAATACCCATTAGCTTGACACAAAATTTCATCGTACTTTTTATCCGCGTTCGTTTTAGTTTAATTAAGTTTGGTTTGAAGATTAAGATTCTGATTTTTAAGCCGACTGTTTGTATTTTTAAGACCACTGACAACATCATTCGCTGTACGAAGGTCATTCTTTACTTGAGCTTTTTCTTCCAGAAGTTTGATATTCATTGCCATCGTGGAGTCAGGTTTAATACTTTCCTTAAGCTGTTTGTTTTTGTTTGTAAGACTTTCAACCTGCTTTTTCAACTACAGTTTCTCGTTCTCTGCTTGCCCTTTCTCCTTTGCGTCCTCAACTATAAACTAGAACATAGTGAGCGTTCCATTGTTGTATATTCTGTGATGTTTTTATTAGTTTGTCGCTCATTGTCTTTTTTGTTCTTTAATTTAATTTTGGAAGCATTACAATATTTCCCAAAAAAGGCGATCGCAGTCTAGCTTGTTCCTTTATTTCTTCTATCGGAGTAACTTTTTCCTCATTTCTGAGAAAAGTTAATTGTTGTTTTAATACTATTATACTCCTGCTTAATTGCGAAGATTTTTCATATGTTTCTATTTTTTAATCTTTTTCATTTATTTTTCTCATACACGCTTTATCTAAAGAGTACAAAGTATGCTTAAAAATTACCGGTTAATTCTTCCATATATGCTTTAGGATGAAGGCAAGCCGGACATTTTTCTAAAGCCTCCTTACTTTCATATACGTAACCGCAGTTGCGGCATCTCCATTTGACAGTTATATTTTTTTTGAAAACTTTGCCGCTTTCAAGATTACTGAGAAGTTTCAAATACCTTGTTTCATGATGTTTTTCAGCAATAGAAATTCTTCTGAAGCATTCAGCTATTTCAGGAAAACCTTCTTCGTCGGCAATTTTTGCCGCTTCCGGGTAAATTTTTGAATGTTCTTCATTTTCGCCCGCTGCGGAGAGTCTTAAGTTTTCAACGGTGTTATTTATAATTCCGGCAGGGAAAGTCCCTGTAATTTCGAGATTGCCGCCTTCCAAGAATTTAAAAAATCTTTTTGCATGTTCTTTTTCATTATCTGCAATTTCCGCAAAAACTGCAGAAATCTGTTCAAATCCCTCTTTTTTTGCTTTTGAAGCAAAATAAGCGTATCTCATTCTCGCTTGAGACTCACCTGCAAATGATTCTAACAAACGTTTTTCTGTTTTTGTTCCTTTAATTGATCTTGCCATAGTTGTTTTATATCCTCCATATAGAATAATAACTACTCACAACAACAAATTACTACTGCCGCACCCGCTCAAAACATTTGAGTAGTTGACGATACGGGAAAAGATGTCTATTAATAACGCTATCGAGAAAGATTTTATCCTTTAAAATCCCGTATCTATCGTTCTTTTTTTAAGATTCTTTTCAAAGACTCTGCTTTTTCACAATAAAAAACAAAATTCTGTTTACTGTGGCGGCGATTGTAAGTGTATGACAACGGCAGTTTTCCGATTAAACATTCCGGAGGCAATAGATAAAAAAGACTTTATCACCATATCCATATCATACTTTGAAGCTTTAAATTATTCCACTTTTACTTCATTAAACCATTTGCCATGCACATTACAACTTTCTATAACCTGAACCTTGCCTTTTGTACCGTCTTTTAAACGAATAACCGCAGTAGGATTAATATCAGATGTAAGCATAATATTTTCAATAAATTTATTATCAATGTAAAAAGCTATTTCCATTATATGATGTTCCGGCAAAGCAGGATGGAGAATTTCTCCGATTTTTACGCGAACGTCTATATAGTCTGCACCTGGAATTAAACCGCGTTTTCTGACTACCACAAATGAAGGTATGTGTTTTTTTTCCGTTTCGCCGGAAATCGCTTTAAAATCCATCATTTTGTAAGCGTCTTCTTTATCTTCAAATACGTTTTTTGCGCGGCAAACAGGACACTGTTCCCTATTTCCATCTAAAGCTATGTAACCGCACACCTTGCAAACCAATCCTTTCATAATACCTCCTTCAGATATCCTGTTGATTTTTATTTTTGGGGGACTTTTCAAAAGCTTCAACCCATCATAGAGCGATAGAAAATAGCTTAGCGACATACCTCAGACTACAACATTTTTGAATAATATAATCCAGAAAGAATATTAGACTATTTATCAAAAAAACAAACGACTTTCTCCTATTTTCATTTTTCGTTTTTTATTTTTAAAGCAAAAGTTTTCCCAGCCTCAAAACATTTATCAAGCTCGTCGCCAGTCGGATTGAAAACAACCCGCAAGGACGGTTCAAAAGCGGTCACGCTGGAAACTGTGTTTTCTATATCTCCAGCGGCTTCCCCGCTCCAACCGTAAGAGCCAAATGCAAAAGATTTACGTCCCTTAGCTTTCGATCCTTTAAGAAAATGCAGGAACCCCGCCAGAACAGGAAGCATTTCTCCGTCATGCGTCGACGAACCAAAAATCCAGCCTTCCGCATCAAGCATATATGAGGCGATATCCGTCCTGTCATTTTTTGTTACATCAAATAAAATGGCTTCAACACCTTCTGAAGTTATGCCTTCAATAATTTTTTTTGCCATTTTTTTAGTAGAGTTCCACATCGTTTCATAAACAACTGCGACTCTATTTTGGCAGGAATGAGACGACCAATATAGATATTTCTGCATAATTTCAGGTATATGTCTGCGCCATACAAGTCCATGACTGGGAGCAATAAACTCAATCTCAAGATTTAGTTTGCTTATTGCGGAAAGTTTTGCGGCAATAAGCGTATTGAAAGGCCAAAGTATGTTTGCATAATATTTTTGCGCTTCATCTATTAAAGCGGCAAAATCGACTTCGTCATCAAAAACTTTGTTTGTCGCGTAGTGTTGACCAAAACCGTCATTTGAAAATAAAATCTTGTCATAAGCGGAATACGTAAACATACTGTCAGGCCAGTGTATCATCGGCATATCTATAAAGTCAAAAGTTCTTCTGCCAATATTTAAGCTTTGTCCGGATTTCACGGCAGTCCAGTTGCCGCTTAGTCCGTAATATTTTAAAAGCCCCTGTCTCGCTTTTTCGGTTCCGTAAATTTTTGCATTTGGACACAATTTTAATATTTCAGGAAACGCTCCGGAATGATCCGGTTCAATATGGTTAATAACTATTATGTCTATTTTGGAAACATCCACGATTTTCTTTATATTTTCTATCAGTTCTTTTTCAAAACCTTTACGAACCGTATCAATTAAAGTAACTTTCTCATCGACAATTAAATAAGAATTATAAGTAACGCCTCTTCTTGTCACATAAGTATGTCCGTGAAAATGTTTTTCATTCCAATCGATTGCACCAACTGCATAAACCCCGTCTTTTATTAATCTAGCCGCCATAAAAAAACTCCTCTTTTATAGTACAGAAAATCACGCCTGCCGACAAAAACGCTGTAATTACCGTACTTTTTTGCCGTAAAAAGACAGATATCTCTTTGTACATCTAGTCTTGCAAACAGAACATTTTTTAAAATATCTCTTATTCTTTGTTGGCACAGAAAGATTTGCAAAATTTAAAGGAATGGCAAAGCTATTTCCAATCTTGTTTCACAATGAAAACAGGAAGGATCTTGATATTTAGGCATCTGAAGTTCAAGAATATTATTTTTTCCGTTTAGCATTATAGTTTTCAACGGCTTTATGCAATGCATCTGCTCCCAAATTGGAACAATGCATTTTATTTGACGGCAATCCGCCTAAAGCTTTTGCGACGTCCGCGTTTGTAAGATCCATGACTTCTTCGAGCGTTTTTCCCATCACCATTTCTGAAACCATTGAAGAAACAGCTATTGCCGCACCACAGCCGAAAGTTTTAAATTTCACATCTTCAATTTTATTGTCTTTAACTTTTATATAAAAAGTCATCATATCGCCGCATACCGGATTTCCCACTTCTCCGACGCCGTCGGCGTCTCTTATTTCTCCGACATTTCGCGGATTTGCGAAATGATTCATAACTTTTTCTGAATAAAACGCCATTCATATCCTCCAGCAATATTCTTTACCGCTTATTTTTATCTCAACAACAATATACTGCTCAAATTCGTCAAAAGATTATCTCTTCCATGGGAGTGTGCGATGACCCAAATCTTTTTCTCCCTCTCTAAAGCGTAGAGAAGCAAAGAAAGATAGTGGCTGCGAGGAAAGTTCATTTTTCATTTCACTCCCGACTTACTTTTCTATATCACAGTGATCATCAAAATCAGCGCCCGGTCCCGCCGATTTTCTACTGCCGGTCCGCAGAAAATACGAATACAGAGGCGACATATCTCTCAGTCTTTTAACGATATTCGGGAACTCCTCTACAACATAATCTATCTCTTCTTCCGTATTAAATTTTGACAAAGTAAATAGAATTGAACCCTGCCCAACTGCAACGTCAACATCCATAGCATTTAAAACATGCGAAAGTTTAAGATTCTTATTGGCGCATGCAGAACCGCTTGCCGCCATGATTCCCTTGGCATCTAAAAGCAGAAACAGCGCTTCCCCTTCAACAAATTCTATTGAAAAATTTACATTTCCCGGCAGACGGTTTTCACGAGTACCATTTAAATAAATATATTCTATTTTCTTAGGAAGCTCGTCAATAAGTTTATCTCTTAATTTCTGGACAGTCTTAGCGTTTTTTGTAATTTCACCTTTAACTATTTCGCATGCTTTTCCAAAACCGACAATAGCCGGAAGATTTTCAGTTCCGGAACGTCTAGAATTTTCTTGAACTCCGCCCTCTATTTGAGAACTAATTCTCACGCCTTTTTTAAGATACAGCGCTGCTGCACCTTTAGGTCCGTACATAGAAGAAGCCGAGAAAGTTAAAGCATCAACCCCTAAATCTTTAACATCTACGGGAACTGTTCCGCATGCACCGACTGCATCTGTATGAAAAGCAATAAAGTCGCTTGCGCTGCCACTTTGCTTAACTGCAGAGACTAATTTCTTTACGTCTTGGATTGTGCCTACTTCTGGATTCGCATATTGTATAGACACTAAAATCGTATCTTTTCGCAACGCTCTTTTCAGTTCAGCTTCGCTTACATTGCCTTTACTATCAACCGGAATAAAACTTACTTTAAAACCTTCTTTTTCAAGTCTTTTCACAGGATTTAAAACTGAAAAATGTTCGATTGAAGAGACAATAATATGTCTCCCCTTAGTTTTTAAAGTGGCGACAAGACCTTTTATCGCTAAATTATTTGATTCCGTACCGCAGGATGTAAAAATAACTTCCTCGCTATCTGCATTGATTAAATCTGCAGCTTGCCGTCTTGCTATTTCAAGAGCGTCTTTGGAGAAAGAACCAAAAGAGTAAATGCTTTGGGGATTTCCGTAATGCTCAATAAAAAACGGCTTCATAGCATCAAATACTCTTTCGTCAAGTTTAGTGTTCGACTGGTTATCAAGATATATATATTTCATAAGTTGCTACTCTTTTTCAAAAGCACTTTTAGGAGCGCCGCATACCGGACATATCCAGCTGTCGGGAAGCTGTTCAAAAGGAGTTTCCGGAGCAATACTTTCGTCAGAAAAACCTGAGTCAGGATTATAAACATAACCGCATACCGAACATTTCCATTTTTCCATAATATTCTCCTTATTTGAATCTGAGACTGATTACTTTGATAATTATCTATATTTAATTTATAGCTTTTTTTGCAAATGTTTTCACCTTTCTCATTTTTTTAAATTTAGAGTCAGAGTTTTAACATCATTTAATAATGCGTTCGCGGAATCTTTGTCTAAATTTACAGAAGCAAACTTATAAAAGTCAAACCTCTCCAACATGTTTATTATTTCCGCAATTTTTTCATCATTCGCACCTTTCACCCGCAAATTATACGCTATCTTGTCTCTCTGTAAATTATCCGATACTACGCTAGTCTCAATATTTATGATTTCAATCAAAGCTTTATAAACTAAATTCATTGCGACTTCAAAATTGTTTTCGGAAATTTCAACTTCGGCTTTTTTTATAAGTTTCTGTATTCCAGCAAAATGAGAAACTTTTAATTTTTTTAATGGATTCCTGGATATTTTATCTACATACATTTTATAACACGCACTCAAAACAAGCAATATAATAAAAGGAGCAAATATTAAATAGAATGCAGGTTTTTCTATAAGATGTCCTTTGTACATTTCAAGAGTTTTTATATGCTTATTGCAGTTTATGTCTTTACGCACCATGTTTATCTTTGATTTATCTTCGACATTCTCTTTAGGATATACAGCCATGCCACTTACGGTAATTTTTTGCGGAGTCGTTTTTATGGTTTCATATTGTTTCTTTACGGGATTAAAGAAAGAAAGACTTACCGCGGGTATTTCCTTTTCGCCCGGCATAAGTGGAATAAATATCGTTTTAAACTTTTTTGAATTACCGGAAGTATTCGCGATTATAGTATCATACTTCTTAAAGCTGTCATAAACGCCAAAGTTTATATTACTTACGCTTTTCATATTTCCGCTGCCGCTTACAATCACGGTCAAAGTTACAGGTTCGTTCGTATTAACGTCCTTTTTATCAATAGAAGCTTTAATTTTAAAATCGCCTATAGCCCCCGAAAAATCAGATGGTTTACCTCCCTGAGGTACGGGGATAACTTTTATTTCTATTGCATTGGTTTCTAAAACTTTAGTTTGTCCGTTTTTCATATCTGCAAAAAAATTAAAAAAATCATCCGTGATGGAAGATGCTGAAAAATCCATAACAGATACTTTTAATTTCGCAGGTAAAATTGTCTTTATTCCAGTTCCGACAGGGTATAAAACTGTTTCCATTTCGTCGACGCGATAATTTAAACCGTCCACAACCTCAAAATGACTTTTAAGTTTTGAACCGTCGTTCCAAAAACCTGAAAAATCCGGCGGATAATATTCAGGGTTTGATGCTAGATCAACATTTGTATAAAAACTGAACTTATAAACCAGCTTCTCATTTTCATAAGCGGTTTTCTTATCTACAGAAGCTTTTACAAAAGCTTTTCCCGATGTATTTTGCAACGGCTGCTGTTGACTATTGCCGACAGGAATATTCTGAACGCTTTGAGTCGGGATAACTTCAATTTCTATGCTTTCCGTCAGATATGTTTTACCATTAAACGCTATTTCGGCAGGCTGTATTGTAAATTTCCCTATTCTTTTTGGAGCTAAAGTATAGCTGTGCGTTACGCTAACGCTTGTCTTGCCGTTGATTACAGATATACTCTGCGAAGTAGACTTTCCAAATCTATTGAAATCCGGCAAAGCGTCCATTTTATGCTCCGGAAGATTTGCGCCCCCTCCATTTACTGTAATCGAATATACAAAAGACTCGTTTAACGACACGGTTCTTTTATTTACAGACGCCTCAAAATAAACGGCATCGGCATATGCCGTAACAGATGAAAAAAGCAATGCGGCAAGCAACAATATTTTCTTAAACATTTTACCAATCCTCTTGAGGTTGATTTAATGCTAATTTTTTATTTTTACCTCTTAACTTACCGGCTTTTTTGTCGGCTTCGTCATAGTAATTCAAAAACATTGCCTCAGACATATTCCTTTTATCTTCTCGAGATATATTTCCATTAGGCGCTTTATCTCCAGTCAGTCCTGCTTTTTTTAATGCTTTTATTTTACCGTTTATTTCCTGCTTTTCTTTCTCTATGTCTTCCCGTGATTTCTGCTGTTTTTGAATTTCATCTTTGCCTTGAGAATTCTGTCTTCCAGCGCTCTGCCCCTTTTGTTTATCTAATTCTCGCTGCTTTTTCTCGTTTTCTTTTTGGGATTTATCATTCTGCTCCACTTGTCTCTTCAAATTCTGTTCTTCATTGTTCTGCCGCTGACCGCTGTCGTTTTGTCCTTCCTCTCCGCGGCTTTGCTTTTTCCGCCAATCATCTTTCTGTCTGTTACTCTTACTATTATTTTGTCTGTTGTCTTTTTCATTTAGCTTCAATAGCGCTGCTTCAAGATTATATTTTGCATCTTTATCGCCGGGGTTTAATTTTAACGATTTTTTATATAAATTAACAGCTTTCTCAAAATCATTTTTACTGTACTCTATATTTCCTAAGCCGTATAAAGCTGTAAATTTTTCATCATCGCCGGCATCTAAAGAATTTAACACACTGTTATATTTCGTTTGCGCTTCATCAAATTTACCCAGTTTATATTCTGCTCCCGCGGCATTGTTTAATATGTCGTAGTTACTTGGTAATTTTTCAAGTTCTCTGTTAAAATTTTCAGAGGCGGCTTTAAAATTTCCGTCATTAAAACACTTAACGGCTTTATTGTTCCCTTTTATATCCTTATGCGAAAAAATCAAAAGAAAAATTAGCAAAGTCGTCGATAAAGCTAATAAAAATATTTTCAGTTTCATATCTTACGCCTCAGCGGAAAGAAAAGTTCCGCAAACAGCGCGATCAAACCAAGAAGCAAAAATGTTTGAAACCTGTCAATTTTATTGTTTCTTTCGCTGACTTCGCTGTTGTTTTTATCCAAATTGCGAATAGTTTTTAAAAGCAGTGGATAATTGTCTTCATCTGAGACATTAAAATATCTTCCGCCTGTTTCTTCGGCAACAGTTTTCAATAAAACAGAATCTAATCTACTCATAACTATTTTCCCGCTTTTGTCTTTTACATAATCTCTTGCCACGCCCGTTTCGTCCCTAATTGGAATAGGAGCGCCTTCATGTGTTCCTATTCCAACAGAAATAATTTTTAAGCCCGCTTCTTTTGCCGTACACATAGCTTCTTTTATTTTTGGGTCGCGATTTTCGCCGTCACTTATCAGAAACATTATCCCGCCACCTGCAGCTCTGCTACTTACCGCTTTTGAAGCAAGCGCAACCGCATCGCTTATTCTCGTACCGCCCAAAGGAAGATTGTCTGTTTCAACGTTTTGTAGAAACATTTTTAACGCCTGCAAATCATAAGTCATAGGACATTGCCACATCGCTGTCCCAGAAAAAACGATAATACCAATTTTTTCGCCAGGGTTTTTCTCAACAATCTCTAAAATCATCATCTTCGCTTTTTCAAGCCTATTTGGTTTTAAATCTTCGGCAAGCATACTTCTTGAAATGTCCAAAGCTATAATTATTTCAGAAGATTCTTTAACTACTGTTTCCACTTTTTTTCCATACTGCGGACGCGCCATCGCGAGAATAATAAAAAAAAGACCGATAAGAAACAAAACGTGCTTTATCGCATAAGCTTTTAAATTAACGACCACAAGCGTTGGTATATTTATTCGCGATATCAAGAGCCTCAATGCAGTTTTTCTTTTTTCAAATGCAATGTAAAGGAAAACCGCTAACGCCGGTATTAACAAAAGAAGCAATAAATAAATTTTATCCGCAAACATATTTCTTTCCTTCCGTTTTTCCTGCCTGTCATTTCTAGACAGATAGAAGCTTCTAAAAATTCTCTATAAGTCCGGATATTTCAAGAACTTCACTCTCTCAGTATGTCGCTTTCTGATCTTTGCCGTTTATTCTGTCATCAATTTTCCATTTTGCCATCAAGGAAGTTTCCTCAAATAAGCGTTCTCTAAAATAATTATGAGCAGTAGCAAAATAAAAGCTGGAATCAAAAAATATTTATACAGCTCGCTGTAATTAGTAAACTGCACGACTTCAATCTCGTATTTTTCCAGCTTATCTATCTGTTTCATTGTGTTTTCAAAAGACTTTGCATCTCGCGCCATGAAGTACTCGCCGCCGGTATTACGCGTTATTTCTTTTAAAACATTTTCATTAATCGCATCTTGCGTATATCTAACTTTTCTTTTACCAAAAAACGGATCGTCTATCTCATAAATCGCGCCCTCAGGGCTTCCCACTCCTACGGCATAAATTTTTATATCATAGCTTTGAGCTATTCCTGAAGCGGTTACTGGATCAATTTCGCCCGCATTGTTATTGCCGTCGGTAACAAGAATTATAATCTTACTTTTAGCCTGACTGTCTTTTAATCTATTGACGGAAGTCATTATGGCAGAACCTATCGCCGTACCATCAAGTCCAGTGTCTCCGATATTTATATTTTTTATAAATTCGGCAAGAGAACCTTTGTCAGTCGTAAGCGGACACTGCGTAAAAGCAAGCCCTGAAAAAATTACAAGCCCTATCCTGTCATATTTTCTTTCTTTAACAAAATCCTGCGTAACTTTTTTTGCGACTTCCATTCTATTTAATGGTCTAAAATCAAGAGAACACATACTCGTTGAAGTATCGAGCGCTATCATAATATCGATACCTTGATCGCTTGACTGTTCAAAAGTTTTCCCAACTTGCGGTCTCGCAAGCGCGACGATAATTAAAATCAGCGGAACATATCTTAAAATCTTCAAGATATTCAAAAGTACTATTTTAAATCCCGTGTCACCATTTTTAAGTAAACTTACACGTGGAAAACTGATATGAGAGTTAAAAGAGTTTTTCTTTGTAATATTAATATACACATACGCAAACACAAGCGTTGGAAAAAATATTAAAAGATATATAGGACTTGCAAATCTCATAATAACTCCAAAAGTTTTTTTGTAAAATTACAATTGTTCTCTATTTCAATTTTACTCGGCGTAAAATTGGCATATCTCGCCAAATTAAATGTTTTCAAATAATTTTCAAACTCAACATTTATCTCTTCAGGAATAAAAGTCTTAACTTTGCCGAAAAATTCCGACGTCGTCATTCTCATAGCGTTAAAATTGTACCGTTCAGACGCATAAGTCCTTAAAATTTCAGACATTTTATAATAGAAAATCCTTGCGCTTACGCCGTTTCTGTTTTTATATAAATTGCTTAAGGCGTCTAATGCTCTGGTTTTAGAGTCAATTTCAAGCCGTTTTGGCTTCCTTATGAGTCCCGCAACGGCTTTTGCAACGAATATGGCGCAAATGATAAGCAATACTAACGCAATAATCGTTAAAAAAATATATATGGGTTTAACTTTTAACTTTTTTAAAGCTTTTATATCTTTTATATCTTGTACTGTCTCGTTTCCGACAATACTTATAACTTCAATCCGCGCTTCAGGCGTAAAAAACAAATTGTCAGTTCCGTCAGAATTTATGTAAAAAACCGCCAGTCGATTTAACGTAAGAGTTCCGGTTTTATACGCCGCGATATTAAATTTTAATTCGTAAACATTTTCCGCATCGGATACGCGATTGATATCTGAGCTTATAATATCAAAGTCGGCAAAATCAAAGTTTTGCGCTGCACTTATCTGGGCATTTTGCGGTAGTTGTACTTTTATGGTAAATTTTACTATATCGCCGATAAAAACCTTATTTTTATCTAATGAAACGTTTATTCTTTCCTGCGCGTGCAAGGACACATAAATACAGAGAATAAACAAAACATTAACAATAATATATTTAAAATGTTTACACATTTTTATTATGCCTTTAGTGCATCAAAAAGTTGTATATTGTTACGAAAATCAAAGGTTTTCCGAAATGACTATATCCGACGTATTCGTCTCTCTCTTTCTTTAAAAAATCTTATAAGCGGTTTTATATAAGTCCCGTCTGTATTCAAATTTATGACACTAACTTTCGCTTTTTGAAATATTCTGTCAGTTTTCTTTTTAAAAGATTTGCTTTTCCGTTTAAACGATTCGGACATAGCAGAAGTATCAATTGTTATCATTTCTTTTATTTCCGGATCTTTCATTTCAACTAAACCCACTGACGGTAAGTCGTTTTCTCTGTCATCTTCTATTCTCACGCATATCAAATCGTGCCTTTTTGCAGTTATTGCCAAATCTTTCTCATAGTTTTCGTCCTGAAAATCTGAAATGAGGAAAATAACCGCTCTTCTGCGCCATATTTCATTTATTGTTTTCAATGCTGACGATATCGAAGTTTTTGTGCCAGATGGATTTGAATCGAGTACTTCATCTATGATTCTCAAAACGTTGTTTCTACTTTTACGAGGCGTGATAATTTTCTCAACTTTATCGGTAAAAGAAAGCATTCCAACCCTGTCGTTATTTTTTAAAGAAGCAAACGCCAAAAGAGCCACCACTCCGGCGGCAATTTCAGATTTTAATTTGTCTGCGCTGCCAAAACACTGTGATGACGAAATATCTATAAGGAAAATTATGGTAAGTTCTCTTTCTTCCGAAAAAAGTTTTATATAAGGTTTGCCATAGCGAGCTGTAACATTGCGGTCAATACTTCTAAAATCATCGCCGATTTGATATTCCCTGACTTCGGCAAATTCTATTCCCTGCCCTTTAAAAACACTTTGATACTCTCCAGCGAATATTTCACTTACAAGCTTGTTCGACTTTATTTCAAGTCGCCGTACTTGCTTCTTTAATATATCCTTATCCGATACATAACGATCCAAAACATCTGCTGTCATTAACACACACCTAAAAATAGTCGAGAACGGAATTAAAAACAACGATGCATTGCAGTTCGCAATTAAGCTTACATTAATAAACTTGTTTTAACTTCATAGCGGACATGATCCGCAATATATTGTTGCCTTCCGTCCCGAAACTATCATTTCAAATTCTAAATTGCCATTCAAGGGACCTCGACACCGTCAAATATTTTCTCAACTATATCATCTGAACTGACAGAATCGGCTTCCGCTTCATAGGTAATTAAAATTCTATGCCTCAAAACGTCGCGTCCGATTGCCTTTATATCTTCCGGTATAACATACCCTCTACCTTGAAGAAAGGCATAAGCTTTTGACGCAAGAGCTAAATTGATAGTAGCTCTGGGAGATGCACCGTAAGCAATAAGATTTTTTAAATCTTTAAGTCCATATTCTTCAGGATTTCTGGAAGCAAAAACAATATCAACTATATAATTTTTTACTTTATCGTCAACATAGATATGTTCTATTAAATTTTTCGCTTTTTGAATATCGCCCAAACTAATTACGGAACTCACTTTTGGCAAGGCACGCGTCATTCTCTCCAAAATAATTTTCTCGCTGGACTTATCTGGATAAGAAACCTTAAGTTTAAGCATAAATCTGTCAACCTGTGCTTCAGGAAGCGGATACGTTCCCTCCTGTTCTATAGGATTTTGCGTCGCCATAACTAAAAAGGGCGTTGGAAGCTCGTGCGTAGTATCGCCGATTGTAACATGTTTTTCCTGCATGGCTTCGAGCAATGCGCTTTGTACCTTTGCGGACGCACGATTGATTTCATCCGCAAGAACTATATTTGCAAAAACAGGACCTTTTTTTACAGCAAAATCACTTTTCTGAGGATTATAAATTAAAGTTCCGACAATATCGGCAGGTAGCAGGTCGGGAGTAAACTGTATTCTTTTATAGTCCGCTTGTATTGCAGCCGCTAAACTCTTTACAGCAAGCGTTTTTGCAAGACCGGGAAGACCTTCTAACAGAATATGTCCATTTGAAAGAAGACCTATGAGCATTCTTTCTAAAATGTATTTCTGCCCGACAAGAATGTTTGAAATTTCACTTAAAAGTTTTGAAACAAAAACACTATCTTGCACTATTTTTTTGTTCAATTCATCTATATTAACTGTCACTTCAAACCTCCGGACCAATTGTAATATCCGTTATAAATTCGGAAATGAGAAACTCGCCCCGTCTAGGAAAACAATTTGCGACGGTTTCAAACGCCGCCGCTAAAAGTCGTATGAACCATCTACATCCTTACGGCTAACGGCGGTCTTAGTACGATTTACACATTTACGCGGTAAATAGCGACCTTGAGAGAAAAGGAATGAGAAAAAGCATCACCCTAAATGTATTGAAAGGCAATCCGCCGACAGAGTCCGCTCTTTAAACAGTCTTAAACTAAGTTCAGATATGACCGCTTTTTCTTCTCTATCCAGAGTTCATCTCCCGCTCCGACTTTGCTCTTCCGCTCTTTGAGGCAGAAAAAAGACAGCGTCGTCATTTTAGATTTTGGCATTTTTATCAATTTATTTTTCAAAAGTAAATTCAAAACCGCCGATTCTCACGGTATCGCCGGGCTTAGCGCCCATCTTTTCAAGTTCAATTTCTAAACCCATTTTTTTAAGTATGTTTTGGTAACGCCTCAACGCTTCGTCTTCGCTGAATTTCGTCATTTCCGTAAGCGTTTCAATTTTAGCACCCGTAGCCACAAAAACGCCGTCTTCAACACTGACCTTAAACTCAGGTTCGTAAACATATTTTTTTACAGGCACGGTTTCTATTTCTTCTTCAGGATTAAAAGCAATCGGCTTTTCAAGCATTTTTACTATCTCTTTAAGCAGTTTGTCAACGCCGACGCGCGTCACTGCGGAAATTTCAAATAATTTTTTAGTCTTTAAATGTCTTTTGAATTTTTTTATATGTTTTTGGGAATCTGGTAAATCAATTTTGTTTAAAACCGTTATGATATGCTTTTTTGCAAGATACTTTGAATATTTTTTTAATTCGTCATTGATTGTTTTATAATTTTTGTAGAGGTCGTTGCCGTCAAAACCGTTTACGTCTATTATATGTATAAGAACTTTCGTACGCCTTATATGCCTTAAAAACTCAAATCCAAGTCCTCTTCCCTTATGAGCGCCCTCAATTATGCCGGGAATATCAGCGGCTACAAAATGTTTGCCCTTATAGTTAACAACGCCTAAATTAGGGGACAATGTCGTAAAAGGATAATCTGCAATTTTAGGTTTTGCAGCAGAAATTTGTGACAAGAGAGTAGATTTTCCCGCATTGGGAAGTCCTAAAAACCCTAAGTCTGCAATTAAACGAAGTTCGAGATTTACCTCTGCGGTTTCTCCCGGAGCGCCTTTTTCTGCTATTCTGGGAGCCGTATATTTTCCCGTTTTAAAGGAAGCATTTCCTCTGCCGCCCCTGCCGCCTTTAACAATTAAAATTCTTTCGCCTGCAGTTTTTAAATCCGCAAAGCATTCTCCGTTTTTAAAAACCAGAGTCCCCAAAGGAATTTTTATTATTAAATCCTCGCCGTATCTGCCAAACTTCCCGCTTGACAAACCTTTATGTCCATCTTCTGATTTAAATTTTGGTCGGTAGGATAAATCTAAAAGAGTTGCTTTGTGTGGATCGCCTTCAAAGTAGATATCGCCGCCCTTACCGCCGTTACCGCCGTCCGGTCCGCCATAAGGAACATATTTTTCTCTCCTAAAAGAAATACAACCGTCGCCGCCGCGTCCGGCCATGAGAGAAACGCTGACTTTATCTATAAACATTGACCAATATACTCCTGATTTTTACTGTTCAATATTTATATAACATCTGTTGCTAGACTTTCTAATAAACTTAACCGTTCCTGCGACTTTTGCAAAAATGGTGTTGTCTTTTCCCATCCCTACATTTACGCCAGGATGATACTTTGTTCCCCTCTGGCGAACTATAATCGCGCCTGCAGAGGCTTTTTGGTCTCCGTATATTTTTACACCTAGTCTTTGACCATTTGAATCGCGTCCGTTGGTAGATGAACCCTGTGCTTTGACATGTGCCATTTTACTATCTCCTGATAAATTGCCTAAGCATTAATCTCTGTGATTTCCAATTCTGTTACGTACTGACGATGTCCTTGAAGTTTTTTATATCCCTTTTTCGGTTTTCTTTTAAATACCAGAACCTTAGGAGATCTTTTTTGTGAGATAACTTTCGCTATTACATTCGCACCTTCAATTACGGGTTTTCCAATTGTTACTTTTTCGCCTTCAGCAAGCAAAAGAACTTCATTGAGAACGACTTCCTGACCTGTTCCCGCTTCTTTAAGTTTCTCCACTACTAAATTGTCGCCTTTTTCTACTTTATACTGTTTTCCGCCGGTTTTAATAATTGCATACATTTGACATACTCCTTAATAATCTATATAATTTATAAAAATCAAAAAAATTTGTCAAACTAAAGCAGACAACAAATTGCGGCGTAAAGACTGCTTTTTTGCAAATAACGGAGGAGCATAATGTGTATTTCAAAAAGAGTGCTGTCAATTAAGCCGTCTCCGACGCTGGCAATAGACGCAAAGGCAAAAGCTCTTAAACAGCAGGGCGTCGACGTTATAAATTTTGGCGTAGGCGAGCCGGATTTTGATACGCCCGCAAATATAAAAGAAGCGGCAATTACCGCAATAAACGCCGGTTTTACAAAATACTGTCCCGTCGCTGGAACACCCGAATTAAAAAACGCAATTATAAACAAGCTTAAAAGAGATAACGGACTCGCATATGCCCCTGATGAAATTATAGTTTCAAGCGGCGCAAAACATTCTATTTACAATCTTATCCAATCGGTAATCGACGATGGCGACGAAGTCATAATCCCCGCTCCTTACTGGGTTTCTTATACCGATATAGTTATTCTTGCAGGCGGCAAACCTGTAATAATCAATACAAGCGACAAGACGAATTTCAAAATAATTCCGGAAAATATAGAAAAAGTTTTGACATCGAAGACAAAAGCCATTATAGTCAATTCTCCGTCAAATCCTACCGGTGTCACATACGCTGTTGACGAACTTAAGGCAATCGCGCAAGTATGCGTAAAAAACAAAATCCTCATAATTTCAGACGACATATATGAAAAACTTGTATATGACAATTTTAAATTTACGTCTATTGCAGAAGTTTCTCCTGAAGCAAAAGAATCTACTATCGTAATAAACGGGGTTTCAAAAGCCTATTCAATGACGGGCTGGAGGATAGGTTATGCAGCAGGATCCAAAAACATTATTTCGGCAATGACAAAAACGCAAAGTCAATCAACTTCAAACGCTTCGTCAATTTCAATCAAAGCTGCTGTAGAAGCGTTAAACGGCACGCAGCAATACGTTGAATTTATGAGAAAAGAATTTGAAAAACGAAGGAATTACATACTTGAAAGACTTAATGCAGTAAAAGGCGTTGAATGCAGAAAACCTGAAGGCGCATTTTATGTTTTCCCAAACATCAAAGCGTTTTTAGGAAAAAGTTTTAACGGAAAAAACATCAGCACGGATATTGAACTTGCGGATTATCTGCTTGATGTAGCTAAAATTGCAGTCGTCCCAGGATCGGCTTTCGGAGCGGACGGATATATAAGACTTTCTTACGCAACTTCCATCGAAAATATTAAAACCGGCATTGATAGATTAGAGACTGCTTTGAAAGGATAGGATTTTATCTGTAATTCGAGAATAATTAAACGTTCGTGTTGTGCAGGAAGTATTTTGCACCGAGTAATTTTGGATTAGATGTTGTTCAACCCGCTGGACGAGTACCGGCATTCAACCAAGCCGGCAGCAGGACAAGGCTTGGATATAGTTACGCTGTGAAACACGCTGATGAGATTGTCAAGCACGGCGCTTGCACAATTTATATTCCGACTGAGTTGCTTAGTTTAGATAAAGGTAAGCATGTTAATATTCCGTATCCCGATTATTATCACAAAAAAATATTATCCGAAGAACACTATAAAAGAAGGAAAAAAGGCAGATTTTGTCAGCTTTATAATCTTTATGTTACGCCTGAAAAATTAAAAACTTTTAAAACGCTGGCTGAACAGGAAGATTATTTAAATAAGCAAATGATTGCAGTTGCCGAGAGTAAAGAAGCTAAAATTAAAGCAATTAATAAATTGTTCGGCGATAATAATCATCGTTCAAAAGTTGAGCTTTCTGGTTTGATTGATTGTTTAATAAACAAAAGCCAAAATAGCCGTTAATTTTGGCTTCACAAAACGACGAAAATCGTGCGGTAGCAATGTTCGTGATGACTACTGTTGACGCTTATTGCACACTAAAACACAAAACACGCGTGCGTGATATAATGTTAAAGTGTAATTATGTCAAATATGCTATCATATGGATAGCAAACAAGACACCACTTATGTAAAGATAGCAACAAAGTCTCAAAAAAACCGCATAAGCTATACTTGATATGCTTATGCAGGAGTTGCAACAGCAACTCAAAAAAGTAAGATATCTCAAATCTGACTAACCATGAAACTAAGCCGAAAGGCAGTCCTCAGACTGCCGAATTCGGCGACACTTATAAAGTTGTAAAAATACATCTGTATCTTGTCTGTCCGCATAGGATAGGATAGGATAGGATAGGATAGGATAGGATAGGATAGGATAGGATAGGTATGAAAAAAGTATTGTCGTTATTGTTATGTATAGTCTTAATCTCAGGCTGTGGTAAACAGTCCGCACAAAATGGCGAGGAAGCACGTTCTGCTATAGTAAACGTTAAAAACGATGTGCCTGTTCCGTCCGTTACTGTCAATGCTCAGCCTCCCGCAGTTAATAACTCTTTTAGAGGTGCTACGATTAACGTAGAAGCAAAAAGCTCAATAAGGACAGTGGCAGAGTATGTCGCAGCGTTAGGGATTGTATTAGTGGCTTATAAACTGTTTGCTCCGCTGGCTACTTGTATAATGACACATATTCCGCTAATAGGACAAGCGTACCAGCAACAGACGCCGACCATAACGATGAACATGACAGCTACTAACGACGCCATTAATGCCGTGAAAGCAGCAGTAGAGCAACTTACAACTGCTGTCGGAAATGGTTTCACTGCAGCGAATGGACATCTGCAGAGCGTAGCTACTAACACAGGAACCTCAGCGAGTGCCTTAGGTGAAATTAATGCGAAGAAACTTCAAGAAAGTTAATAAACGATGATAACGGAAATCGCATGAAACAGGGCAATCCTGTAAAGGGATTGCCCGTGATTGACAGATTTCCGAGTTGTCCAAAGTGCATACTATTCCAAGATAGATAACACAAAGAGAATAATTATAAGCACAAAAGAAAACGGAGTAATCCGTTTAAGGACTACTCCGCTGACTGAATGATGAAAAAACAAAGTAGAGGCATTAGAATGCAAGTGTTATTATATAAAAGTTATGCAGAAAAAGTAAACGGAGCAATCAGGCGCCCAGCCTGACTAACTCCGTTAATTGGGTAAACACGAAATAAAATCAATCCACAAAAAAGAGAAAGAATAAACAACTTTTTTCCTTTTTGAAAGTTGGTTTCTATTTCAGATATATCATACAAAAACAAAATGAAAAAAGTAATATCGCTGTTCTTAATCGCAGTCCTAATATCTGGCTGTAATAGAACGGCTGACAACGTCAGCCATGCACCGCAGTCCTTAAACGCTTCCGCTCCTGTACCACAGTCTCAAAATGCTTCCGCTCCTGAACCTTCAAATACTCTCATTCCAACACCTGAGCCGAGTAAGTCTGTTCAGCCGTCTGATAGTGCTGATACAGGTAGCTCAGTTATAAAGATTGGTCTTTGTGTTGTTGCTCTTTTTTTGTGTTTCTGGTATTTGTCTAGACTTTTAAGTCCTAAATTCGTGACTATTGAAGATTATACGATGAGTGATGAGTATCTTGTCGTTCCTTTTGAAGAAATTAAGTCGCAAGGTTATAGAGTTTGTTATTTGATTCGTGAGTGTATTAGTTTTTATAGTTGGTATATTTTTGATAGGGGACTTTTTCGCAATTTTTATCGGGATATAGAGACAGGAGAAGAGGTTAAAGGAATACCTATTTTTACGAATTGTGTTGAAGAAGACAAGGTAGAAAAGTACGGGATTGATTATTCTTATCTTTATAGACCTGAGCCTGTGACCTAGCAATATAGGAGCTTGGAATGCCCGAAAACGTTGAGAGCGTTACAGAAGACATTTTAAAAGTGCAATATGAAAATGAAAAAAATAATATCTGTATGTTTATGTATATGCCTGATGTCTGGCTGTGGTAAGCTGCTTAGTCATGGAAGACCTGCGAATGCTGTTGCTGAGGACAAAGGAAGCGAAGTCGTTCCGACGCATTCGCTGACGTCAGATACTTCAAATGCTTCCGCTTCTGAGCCTTCAAACACTCCCGCTCCTGAACCTTCAAATACTCCCGTTCCAATACCTGAGCCTCAGTCTTTGTCTGATAGTGATGTGTCTTCCTCTCAGCTTTCTTGGTATTGGTTGTTTCCCACGATTAACGTAAGTAATTCAGTTTTATATTGGACTTTGAATTCTGTCGGTTATGCTGTTGCTCTGGCTCTGGCTATTGTTGTCGGTTATGATGTGTTTAGATATTTCAAACCTATAAAAGTTATTACTCCTAAGCCTGAGCCTGCAGGTGATATCACTCTTAATTTTAACCAAGCTGACTATGAAGATTATGAACATTGTTGCATTTGTCACAGAAGTGACATTTCTTATACTTGGTATCTTGCTAAAAGGAAAATTAAACGCTATTTTTGGGCTGATATATGGAATAAGAAAATTGATAGTAAAATACTTGTTTATGAATTGTGTTGTGATAATAAGAAGTATGGTACATATGTTTATAAGCTTGAGACCTAACTAATAGGAGAATAGAATGCCTGAAAACGTTGAGAGCGTTACAGAAGATATTTTAAAGGAAACACGCAACATCTACATTTCCGCACAGTCGTTAATAAGGCGGTTATGCGATAGGTTTGAAGAGCCTCCCAGAGACCTGATTGATATGTGCGAAGACATAATAAGTTCTATAGGTTAGGTTGCAATTGGAAAGGAAACTTCAAGAAAAAGATACTAAAAAAACGGCGGGAATAAAAAATTGCTCCTGCCGTCTTTTATTTTATTCCTTAAAGCTCGTCTATGAGAACTTCTACTTGAGTTTTGTCTTTCATATTTTTCACTAAAAATTTACCGTTTTCAAATTCAGTCTTGGCAAAAACTATCGTCTTGACGGCTTTTATCTTATCTGCAAATTTCAGCTGACTTGTTAAACTTTTACCGTTTACAGGACCGAAAACGGAAATATCTTTACCGCTTTTTGATCCGTTTCTTATCATTTTTACCGCAAAAGAAAAAGCTTCGTTAAAAAGTTCTTGATCGGCAATAGCTATAAAGATTTTTTCGGATTCTTGAAAACTGTCGAAGAATCCTGTATTTCGAGCAGCAAGCAAAACTCTTTCAGAACCCAAAGCAAATCCAACCGCAGGAGTATTTTGTCCTCCAAGCTCTCCAACAAGATTATCGTATCTCCCTCCCGCGACAAGAGCGTCCTGCGAACCGACGGCATCTGAACGGATTTCAAAAACAGTTCTCGTATAGTAATCCAATCCTCTCACAAGTTTTTCGTCAGCGGTATAATTGCATCCGGCGCTTTCAAGCAGGGACAGCACTAAATTAAAACTATCTTTACAATAATCGCATAGATAGTCCGATATACGAGGCACTCCAGTAAACTTATGAGAATCCGTTTTGCAGTCAAGAACTCTTAAAGGATTTTTTTCAAGCCTTCTTATACAATCTTCGCACAAATCCCGCACAGAACAAAAATATTTAACTAACGCCTCCCTAAAAAGATACCTACATTTTTCACAACCTAGAGAATTCACACGCACGTCCATTTCTTTTATGCCGACAGAAAAAAGCAAATCTTGCGCAAGTATAATAATTTCCGCATCGGCGGCGGGCGATGGATTGCCTAGAAATTCAGCGCCTACTTGATGAAACTGTCTATATCTTCCCGTCTGAGGTCTCTCATAGCGAAACATTTCTCCTATATAAAAAAATCTGCCCGCAGGCATTGAAATATCCAACCTGTTCTCGATAAAAGCTCTTACCAAAGAAGCAGTTCCCTCAGGGCGCAACGCAAGTTTTCTGCTCTTTCTATCTTCAAAAATGTACATTTCTTTTTCCACAATATCAGTCGTCTGTCCTATCGAGCGCATAAAAAGAGCGGCGTCTTCAAACGCCGGAGTTCTAATCTCTTCAAATCCGTGCTTTTTAAAAATCACTCTTGCTTGCTGCTCTAGTAAACTCATAGCCAAAGCGTTTGCTCCAAAAATATCGTGCGTCCCGCGCGGGGCTTTATAATTCATTCTTAATTCCCTTTATTTCTTCGTTGAGTTCTATTTTCTTATCGCTTCTATCCATCTTTATCACTCCGACCGAAATAATAAACTGGAATGCCTGTTCCACCGTATAGTCGGTATAGATTATTGCCTTTTCTTCAAATAACAGCAAAAAACCCGACGTGGGATTCGGCGTTGTAGGCATAAAAGCGCAGATATATTTTTTTCCTTTAACCATCTGTTCACCCGTTAAAAAAGCAACGCTATAAGTCTCTTTATTCGGATAAGGCACAAAAATAATTTTTTTAAACTTTTCGGCGCTATCTTTGCCGAATATAAAATTTATAAATTGCTTTGCCGCGGAATGAACTGTTCCCAAAATAGGCAACTTTTTAATAAGCTTTTCTATTGAATTTAAAGCAGTCTTTCCGAAAACCCTGTTTGTGACAAATCCAAGAATAACTATACTTATGATCGAAATAAAAAAACTTGAAATTCTTGCTATAATATGCACCCAATACGCGTCGGCAACAAGAGAGTTAACGACGGGAAAAGCAAAACTGCTCGTCCATTTAAAAAGAATTTTTACTATAGTGAATGTTAACCAGAGCGGAATGATAACAATTAAGCCCGTCATCAAATACGTTTTAATTAAAACGTTGATTCGCTCTTTTAAATTTTTTTTAATCTGTTTTTCATCTTCCATAAATGAAATCCCTTCCTGTTTTTAAAAGTTTACTGAGTTTTGTCTCTGAACCGGCTTCCGCATATACTCTTATCGCGGATTCCGTACCTGACAATCTGAAGCCTATCCATGTATTATCGTCTAAAGTAAATTTATATCCGTCAATAGTTATGTTTTTTTGAATTCTCATGCCGGCAATACTTTTCGGAGGTTTTGTTTTTAGAGCATTTCTAAAAATGTCCATAGTCTTTGGTGGCAAATAAAAATTAAGTCTTGAGGTTAAAGCTTCACCAGTCAGTTTTTTAATGTCTCTAAGCAAACTCGTCACGGATTTTTTGCTTATTGCAACAGCTTCCGCCATCAAGAGACACGCCAGAATTTCATCTTTTTCAGGAACATGCCCTCTTATAGTAAGTCCTCCGGATTCTTCGCCACCAATCACAAAATTATCGCGGTTATTTACCATGGCGTCTCCAATGTATTTAAACCCTACCGGAGTTTCCTCAATTTCAACGCCTATCTTTGCGGCAAGTCTGTCCAAAAGATGGCTTGTCATAATGCTTCTTACCCGCAATCCCCGTCCAACCTCTCGTTCTATTTAAATGATACAGCAAGATAGGTATAACCTGATTTGGAGTTATAAAAGTTCCGTTAGAATCTATGATTCCAAATCTGTCCGCATCGACGTCCATAGAAAGTCCAAGTCCGCACGATTCCTTTTTCTGCATACTGCTTGTGCTAATTTTTTTATCATAAGCCCGCAACTACATATAACGATAGGAATGCCATAAAAACTGCAAAAATACACTGATTTTCCCACGATAACAGACAGACTTCAGCTTGTTTTTCCATTTTAAATATCCCAACTACCGCCGTTATTCCTGCCATTTCCTTATTTTTCAGCACATATCCAAGTAATTTTCCGCTGTTGACCTATATCATCAGCTTAAGACCAAACCTAGACGAATTACTCGCATATAAAAATTTTCCCAAAACAAAAAATCAACGATTTATGAAGAATTTTACTAAATTTAATATTTAAAAGCAAAAAATAAACCATATCGTTAAAAGGCACAAAAAAACAAAAATATATTGTCTATAATCCTATATATCATTAGAAGAAAAAGACCATATTTGTAAAATCTGTAAACTTTCAAAAAATATACTATGCCGTTTCAGATTTTATCTGTTAAAACAGGAAAAGAAACTCAACAATCTTACTTATAAGAAAAAGATAATATAAATTTAGGAATTATTAATCGAGGTTTGGAAAGCTTTAGCTGCCAACCTCGAATTGATTTTAGAGCGATGGCAAAATCTATCTGCAGCAGATTTTATCGATTTTAATCTGTTTTAAAATATGTTATTTTGACATAGTTTCCATTTTAGAGTACAATTAACAGTTATGAGACAAAAGAAGCTAAAAAAAAATTCTTTTTTCACTTTTCTTACACTTGCGACTACCACTGCTCTTTTAATAATTGCAGTCGGCAAAATTACGGCAAATTTTATAAATAATCTACCGTCTATAAAACAACTTGAAGACTATACCCCCAACTTGTCAACTAAAATCTATGACAAAGACAACAATCTGATAGCCGAACTTTTTACCGAAAGACGTATTTTTATACCGATAAACAAAATACCGGTCAATCTCCAAAATGCTTTTATAGCCATTGAAGACAACAATTTTTTCAAGCATTGGGGAATTTCCGTGAAAGGAATTATGCGCGCTTTCTCAAGAATACTGCTGAAAATGAAACTTGCAGAAGGCGGTTCGACAATAACGCAGCAGCTTGCAAAAACCATATTCTTAACCTGCGAAAAAACGTTAATCAGAAAAATTAAAGAAGCTTTTTTAACGATACAGCTTGAAAAAAATTATTCAAAACACGAAATTTTACAATTCTATATAAACCAAATATATTTTGGCAGCGGAGCTTACGGAGTTCAGGCGGCGGCAAGAATATACTTCAATAAAAACGCACAGGACTTAAATCTCGCCGAATGTGCAACGCTTGCCGCAATCCCAAAATCCCCAAATTATTACAATCCGTTTAAAAATAAAGAAGCTTCTCTCGCAAGAAGAAATCTTGTTTTATCAAGAATGAGAAAGTTGGGCTATATTACAAAAGAACAGGAAGAAGAAGCGCGCTTGACCGCACTGCCGGCAAAAGAAAATGCTCTTAAAGAAAACATGGGACATTATTTTTTAGAATTCTTAAGAGTAGCGCTTGAACCAAAATATGGAACAAACGCTTTATTTAAAGGCGGACTTTCAATTTATACAACTATTGATATGCAAGCGCAAGCAGCTGCCGAAAAAACAATTGGAGAAGCGCTTGCAAACTTTGACAAAAACAAATCAGGAGTTTTTGAAAAAGCAAAGCAAGAACCCGTAAAAGTGCAGGGTGCATTAATAGCCATAGATCCGAAAAACGGCGCAATAAGAGCAATGGTCGGCGGACGTAATTTTAAAGAATCTCAGTTTAATAGAGCAATTCAAGCGAAACGTCAGCCCGGCTCTTCTTTTAAACCCATCGTATATCTTGCAGCGATTGAAGCAGGATTTACGCCTGCAACAGTTCTCAATGACAAGCCTATGGTTTTTGTCCGCAAAGGAAACTCGTGGGATTTAGTTTCAAGAGACATAACGACGCTTGAAACTATTGCAGAAACCGCGTCTGAAAAAGATTTAATCAACACAAATAAAATTTGGGCGCCTATAAATTACAATAAAAAATACAGAGGTCCCGTAACTCTAAGAACGGCGCTCGCTTTGTCTATCAATATCTGTGCTGTCGAGATAATCATGCATATAACTCCCGCAAAAGTTATACAGGTTGCAAGAAACTTAGGAATAACAACGCCGCTTGCAAATTCTTTTTCTCTCGCTTTGGGATCAAGCGATGTAACTTTACAGGAAATGGTCTCGGCTTTTGCAACTTTCGCCTCAGGCGGCATTAAAACCACCCCTTATATTATAACAAAAGTAACTGACCGAAACGGAAAAATTTTAGAGCAGAACATTCCCCAGCAGAAAGAAGTTCTTTCCCCTCAGGACTGCTTTATTATAACCAATATGCTTAAGGGTGTTGTAGAAAAAGGAAGTGGCGGGTACGCAAAAAACTTAAGAAGACCATGCGCTGGAAAAACCGGCACAACAAACGATTCGAGCGATGCATGGTTTATAGGATATACTCCGCAGCTTGCCGCCGGAGTATGGATAGGTTACGATGATCGTTCAATATCGCTTGGCGAAAAAGCTACGGGAGGAGCAATTGCATGCCCCGTCTGGACGCAGTTCATGAAAGGAGCTCTCGACGGAAAACCGGTATTAGATTTCAGTCAGCCTGAAAATATCGAATGGGTTTTAATCGATCCGTCCACAGGACTTCTTGCTCTAAGTAAAACATCCGAGGCATTCTTGGAAGCGTTCATAAAAGGAACCGCACCGACGCGATACTGCAACCAAGTTGCTCCAGACTATAAAGTACAGGATTTAAGCACAGAAGAAGGATTTTAATTATTCAAATACAATAGTATAATCTCCGTGCAGCATTTCCGCACTTGATATGATATCAAATTCAACATTGAACAATCTTCTAAGTCTCGCTTCTCTTTCCTTGAAATATCCAACTACATTGGGATTCAATTTTATTTTTATCTTACCGTCGTAACCATCGATTTTCAATTGTTTTATTTCATAACAGATATTAGTAAAAATAGATTCTTTTGAAAGAACGAGACCAAGCCCGTGACACACGGGACAAGTATCGCCAAGTAGAGAAAACAACGATTTCCTTTTTCTCTCTCTCGTCATTTCTATAAGACCAAGCTTTGTTATAGGCCATATTTTTATTTTAGCCTTATCGCCTTTCGTGGCTTCGCGGAGCGTTTCCAAAACTTTCTGCCGATTTGAAGCTTTTTTCATATCTATAAAATCAATAACGATTATACCGCCAATATTTCTAATCCTCAATTGCCTTGCAACTTCTTGCGCAGCTTCAAGATTTGTAAGAACTGCAGTACCTTCCTGAGTAGATTCTGCCATAAATTTTCCGCTGTTGACATCTATGGCGCAAAGAGATTCTGCTTCTTGTATTATAAGATAACCGCCGGAAGAAAGTTTTACTTTGTTTGAATTAAGTCCTTTTATTTCCTCTTCGATACCATATGCTTTAAATATCGGAATCTCACCGCCGTAAAGAATAATTTTGTCGAGAAGTTCAGGCGATATTACTTCAACAAAATCTGTAACGTCTTTGAGTGTTTTTTGCGAATCTATATACATAGACATGACATCGCATGAAAAATAATCCCTCACGGTTTGAAAAACGATGTCCAAGTCTTTATGTATAAGATTCATTGACTCTGCATCGTTAAATCTCTCCAGTATAGACGCCCAAAGCCTTGTTAAATATATTATTTCATTTTTAATTTCCGTTTTTGTGGCTTCTTCCGCTTCAGTCCTTACTATTATGCCGCCAGCAATATCTTTTTTGAGTTTTGTAACTATACTTTTTAATCTGTCATATTCCTTTTTATCTCCAATGTTCCTTGACACGCCTGTGCCATTGCCGAAAGGCATATACACCAAAAGTCTTCCCGGAAGAGAAATATCCATCGTCACTTTAGGACCTTTGTTGTGTATTGGTTCTTTATAAACCTGAACCATAACGTTCTGTCCAGATTTAATCATCTTTTCAACATTTTTCTCATCATGTTGCGCACTCACTATATCGCCAATATCAAGATATGCGTTTTTACCAAAACCTATATCTACAAATGCCGAATTCAGCGCAGGTACAACATTTTGCACTTTACCTTTATAAATATTGTTCAATATCTTCTTAGATTCTCTTCTTTCAATAAATAAATCAAAAAGTCTGCCATCTTCAAGTACGGCAACTTTTGATTCTTCAAACGCCATGTTAACTATTATCTCTTTTTTCAATGTCTTTTCTTTCTGGTACCGTTGAAATGCGGCTTTAGTATAGGAATTCCACTCTTTGTATTTTTTTATTCCGAGATATTTTATTCATTATAATCATATTTTCTTGATTTCCCAATAATCCGGATCCCATTAATTCCCGGCAGGACATCAATCGTTTAAGGCAAACACACAAATAATGCAATAGGGACGAATTACACTGCGACAGACTTCGACTCACAGGAAATAAAGCAGCGATATTTCAGGCTGATAGTGAACTATAACACAAAAATATTAAAAATATATAGAAAAATCCAGAATTAAAAAGCCCTGTTTTTCCTTTTGATAAAACTTCTTTTAGAAAGTAATTGGCAAAAAATTAATAAGACATTTTATATAATTATTATTTCCCTTATCTGTATCCCTTTTTATCTTTAACATTCAACTTTGTTATACGTCTGGACTAACTATTATCCCGGTTCAAATTCGCTTTTAAACAAAAAAAATGGGCAGAGAGGGAATCGAACCCTCACGACTCTTGCGAGTCTCAGGATTTTAAGTCCTGTGCGTCTGCCTGTTCCGCCATCCGCCCACCAATAAAATCTGTCTTTTCTCAAAAATTGTACTACATTTCCCAAATTCTTTCAACCGAATCGACGATTCGAAAGCAAGCTCAAAATAATTAAAGACACAAAATGCTTGTCAATATTAAACTACCACGAGCTAGGCGAGGACGTTGAAAATAACCGAATAGAGCAGTGGCATTACCTATTCTCTTGGTAAAGACCAATTTACCAAACACTCATTATATAAAAGCGTTGTTGTCATTCTCGGCGAAGGCGATGTTCTCAGAGCTGCTTCGCTATTATATCTTAGAAAAATGTTCGTCGGGGAAGAACCTGAAAATAAAAAAAAGAAGAGAGATTATAAAAAGATTTATCAAATACTGCAAAAACTGGCATAAAAGATAGAGCTGCGTTCGAAGATTTGTCCTGTTCGAAGGGCTAAAACGAAAGAATGCGCTGTTGGCGCGCTAAGCGACTTGTTTAACAAATTGGTTGTCTATGGCTATGGCATCGCCTGTAATACCTTTGTTTTTTTCCTTTGTCAAAGAACAAATAAGGGTATTTTTATCAGTTCGTCAGCCGTTGGTTTTTTTATTCCTTTTGACTCTCTCTTTTAAATTCAATTTTTTAATAATTTGAAAAGACTCCAGACTCTGCCGACTTAGTCTCACAGCTTTCAAAATTATTTTTAAACGCATCTATTATATGCACTATCTTCTTTCTTGATTATCTTCTTTTTGGTTGGTAGCTTACCGCAAATAATATATATTCACATATATTTCTTTTTTGTTTTTTTAAATTATTTTAAATGCCAAATATTTCGGTTGTTTTTACATTTTTTTCTTTCCTTTTTATGTCAACAGACAATTTGTTTTGCAGCTTCATCGGCATAATTGATTTGCAAATCAGAAATCGTCGAAGTTAATATCTCTTCTTCTTTTTTAGTTAAATTGCCTTTAGTCTTATTGCGAAGCATAAGAAGCATATCAATAGTCACTTGCGCTCCCTGCAAATCTTTTTTTATTTTACCGTCAACTGGATTCTGCATTTTGCCGAGCTGGCACCATGCCGAAGAAGCAAACATGGTTATAAGATTAAATAAATGCGGGTTAACATCTAAATTTTCTTTTTCTAACATTTTATCTCCATAAAAACAAAGCGATTTGTGGAAAGTGAAGTTTTAACTTTATATTTCTATTCAAACTAGATACTATAGATAATGTACCATCAGTTTTAAGAAATTTTATATATTTTGTTTTTTCAATATTCTTAGAATCTCAAAGCAAAGAAATTTTACCATGCGTTTAACAATGCTCGCTAGCGCGCCATTGTAAATTTTCTTTTCATACGCATATAGTCCACGCGCATCAAAAATTGTCATTAAAACAATCAATATTATTGCTGGAAAAATTTATTTATCGCAACATTTATTCTTCTAACGACTTCCTCTTTTCCCATAACTTCCATCATTTGGAATAAACCAGGTCCTTGTGTTCTTCCTGAGACTGCAACTCTTATGGGGTGAAATACCTGTCCGACTTTAATATTTTTTTCTACAGCTAAATTTCTTGCATAATGCTCCAAAGATTCAGCTGAAAAATCATGTTGATTTGGCAATCTTACCGCGCTTTCGATTAAAACAAGTTTTGCGCTATCTTTTGATTTCTCGGAAAGCAATATTTTTCTCACCGCTTCCTCTCTGTAATCTACCTCTTTTGTAAAAAAGAAATCAACAAGAGATGGAATATCTTTCAATAATTTTATTTTATCGCGTTCTAAAACTAAAGCTTTTTTTAGCAGCTCGACATCCCAACCTTCTGCCAATTTTTCATTATCTGTACATTTCAGCCAGTCAATAAACAATTCGTACACCTGCTGCGGCGATTTTGAACGGATTTTTTCGCCGTTAAGCCACAACAGTTTTACCGGATCAAAAATAGACGGGCTTATTCCGCACCTTTCTATAGAAAATTCTTGTTTTAACTCTTCTATTTTAAAAACTTGCCGACTATCTTCTGTAGACCATCCTAGTAATGCAAGATAATTTATTACCGCTTCTTGTAAATATCCTTCTTTTCTATATTCCAAAACAGACGTATGTCCGTGCCTTTTTGAGAGTCTTACTCCATCAGGACCCAAAATCATAGACATATGCGCAAATTCCGGCACTTTCCAGTCCAAAGCATTATAAATATGTATCTGGCGCGGAGTATTTGAAATATGGTCGTCGCCTCTTAAAACATGAGTTATTTCCATAAGATAGTCGTCAACAACGCATGCAAAATTATACGTAGGTATACCGCTTGTTTTCATTATCACAAAATCGTCGAGAAGAGAATTGTCAAATTCAACTCTGCCTTTTATAAGGTCGTTCAAAACAGTGGTTCCCAAGCTAGGCATTTTAAATCTTACAACAGCCTTTTTCCCCTCACTTTCCTTTTGCTTTCTCTGTTCTGTCGTAAGACGACTACATCTGCCGTCATATTTCGGAGGAAGTTTGTTCGCGCGCGCTTTTTTCCTCATATCGTCAACTTCTTCCGGAACGCAATAACAAGGATATGCAAGTCCTTTCGCAACGAGTTCGTCCGCGTATTTCTGATATACGCCTTGCTTTTTGCGTTCTATCTGGCAATACGGAGAATATTTCGGATTTTCGCTGCCCGGTCCCTCGTCCCAGTTAAGTTCAAGCCATTTCATAGCATCTAAAATAATTTTTGCGGACTCCTCAGTCGAGCGGGCTTCGTCCGTATCTTCAATTCTCAAAATAAATTTTCCGCCTTTATTTTTTGCAAAAAGCCAGTTAAACAGAGCCGTACGCACTCCTCCGATATGTAAATCGCCGGTTGGAGACGGTGCAAATCTTACTCTTATGTAACCCATTTACCTTACCTTTTTAATGATAACAACAAAATGAATTTCCGCGCTGTTCTTGCACACAACAAAGCTGAGACACTTGGAAAACAATGCTTCGCATTATTTCTGCGTTTTTAAAATCTCTCTTCTGACTTTCCGCTTATCTTTTAGACTTTGTTTAAAAACATTAAGTTCCTTTATAAATTCATTTAAGTACTTTTCAACATTTTTGCTATTCGCTGCAAAAATTGGCGCCCACATATCCGCGCTTGAGACTGCGACTCTCGTCATGCTTTTAAAAGAACCCGCTGTAAGCACATCAATCTGTGGTTTTTTTTTCTTTATCTTTTTATAAATTTTATTTAATAAAAAAGCTATAACATGTGGAAAATGACTTGTAAAAGCAACAAGTTCGTCGTGCTTTTTGGCTGGCATATTGACTATATTTGCTCCAGCATCTTTCCACATTTGAGATATAAGCGATTCTTCTTTTGCAGATTGTCTCACCGCGCCTGTAATAATAACGTTTGCTCCTTTGAACATATCTGCTTCCGCTGAAAATATTCCGTTTTTTTCCCGTCCCGCCATGGGGTGAGATCCGACAAAAGGAACACCTTTGCTTTTTTTAAGTAAATCCTTAATTTCTTCTTCAATAGAACATTTTACGCTTCCGGCATCGGTAATTATTGTACTTTTACAGACTATTTTTGACAATTGTTTATACAAAGGCACTATTGTATCCACCGGCGTGCATATAACAACAATATCGGCATTTCTTGCCGTCTGCAGAGACAAAGACACTTCGTCTACAGCTTTAATTTTAAGAGCAGCGTCTAAAGTACTTTTCTTTCTCCCTATGCCTGTTATAAGATAGCGGTTCTTTAAATATCTTGAACTTTTCTTCAAAGCCAAGCCTAAAGAACCGCCTATCTGTCCTAATCCTATTATGCTCACTCTCGTCTTCAATCTAATAATTCCCTTCCCACTGCTTTCGCAATCGGGTCTAACTCTTTCATCAAACTCCTAAACTGTTCAGGCAGCAAACTTTGCGGACCATCTGAAAGCGCTTCCTCCGGACGCGGA
>NZ_JAIXMW010000007.1:0-62853 GCF_020328115.1 Candidatus Endomicrobiellum agilis | reverse complement strand
GTTACCACTGCTTTTTCAGTTGGCACGTACTTAATAACTTCTTGTTTACCGCAACCTATCAACATCATACACAACAATAATACTACAAGCACTCTTCTCATATCTATCCTATACCAAATTGCTTTTTTCTAGCCTCACGCTCGGCTGATATCATGATAATCAATTATTCAAAAACCGAAGGTCGCCTTTTTTTCCAAAACCTGAGACCGATTTATGTCGCAACTGTATTTTAGCCAAAAAGTTGCAAAAAAGTCAAATTTTGGTTTGGTCGTACCCAAAAAAGGGAGTAAAAAAAGCGTATGATTTGCGGTGCCTCTAATGCAAATTAGAGGCAGCCCATTTCAAAAATGCACACCTTTTTTTCCCTCTTCCAAACACCCGCCAGCGATACCCTTGTTATACCTATATACGTGGGCATCTTTCTATCCGTTCATTTAATTCCCAAAATCGAATAGACAAACTCGATGGCGATAGCACTTACAATCCATAGCACAGGAGTTAATATAACCATTAATATAGCGGCGAAGATTAACACAATTGCATCCCTAGCCATACTCAGCAACTTGTCCCGATTCATTCTTACCTCTCAAAACGCAGACTGCAGACAGTTATAATCCCGTGATTATGTGCAGATTATGCGCATACCAGACTCTCATTTCCTCTTCCGCTTTCAAAAATCAATTTTCAGGCTCGCTTCTGCCGTTTTAACCTTAACCACGACAAAACGATTATAATGCAAATTTCGGGCATTTCCGTGCGTTTTATGCGTATGCCGTGAAGTTTATCGCCTCGCCACTACGCATACCACACCGAGTTCATGTTTTACCGCCCGTGTGGTATGACCCTCTCTATACGCCGACCTCAAGTAAACAGCTATATGTGTAATGTGGTAGTGTAAACAGTAACGTCTTTGCCTTTAACATGTGTTGTTTGTAGTTATACATGCTGTATAACTACAACAACAGCTTCTGCTGTCAACAAAAAGACTTCTTTCACGGCAACGACAACGACTTTCGCCGTTAACCAAAAAGACTTCTTTTGCGACTGGTTGTGTCGTTTTGCGTAACACAACCAAAGACCTACTTTGTAATAAAAGACACTACTTAACTACACGACGGTCATTTGCCGTCTGTCTTTTTGGCAGTAGGGTGCCTGCTTTAACAGGCACACTGCAACTGCCTATTAAATATATTAAGTATATTAAAGATATTAGAGCATTTTTCTCGAGGGAGTTACCTGCATTTCACTCCTCACTCTGCTATATTTCACCTATGATTTTGTTGCATTTTACTACTCCGTTGAAAACAGTTCTGACTGTTGTTTATTACCTTTTTATTGAGTATTATCTGCCGTTTGGTAATCGCTTTGGCAGTTCTACAGGTCTCCATAGAATCTTAATTTTTACGTAGAGATTCTGGAAGACCTTCCATTCTTTTACATTTTCGTCTGATATTGGTTTCTTCCCTTTCTTGCCATATTCCCGCAACACAAGCCTGTGTTTTGAAGGTTGTTTAACGCTTTTTCAAACGGCTCGATGATTTGCCTATATGTACTTTTTTTTGACTTCATCGCCTCTTCATAACTCGGTAAATCGGCAGCTTCCAGCAGGCTTTTCGTGCTAATGAGAAACTCTTTGGATTTTGCTCTTTTTTATGTTTTGCATATTTTGAATTTTATATATGAGCTGAGCCTCAAGAGTGGATTTTGTAGTGAAAAAGTATTCAGGTAACGGTATGCGGCATTTTAGTAGATGTTTGATTAAAATCTCGCCAAAAATCAACTCAATCTGCTCATTGTTAAATTTTGTACTTTTCGCTCTTAACAAATGTACGCTGTATTCCTTTTCCTTTCTTTTTTCCCTTCATAAACCTCAACCTTGAACTTGAACCGAACGTTTGAAAGCAGGAATATATTTTTACGTATTTGTTTTTTTGTTTCTTTATAGGATTTCAGACCGCGCAGCTTTTGATATTCTTTAACATTGACAACAATCTTCCCATTCCCTTCCGCTCCACCATCTTTATTTTTTTAGCTTGCCTATGATGTAGAAAAAACCTCATATCTTTAAATATTATAGATTTTGTTTTCTTTTTATCCCAAAGTTTGGCGATTAGATCTTTTTTAGTATCATTTCTTTCCCTTTCCAAGCGCTTCCGCTAAAGCCGAGTAATAAAATTGTTCTTGAGAGTTAGTAATGCAAGATACTTGCTGCGATGTAGCGTTTGTTTTTATTCTTTCTTTTCTTCCGTTAAAGGCTTCAAGCTGAGGCGGTAAATACGTTATATATGCCTCAATTTCTTTTTTCTTTTCTACAAGTTTCAAAAGACCTTTGAGAATATTATCCGCACGCTGCCTGAATTCTGATGTTTCAGTTAGCTTTTCTTTCTCTTCTAAAGTAAGCGGGTTGAGCGGGTATTTTTCTAACAAATCTTGATTTATTTTTTGTGAGTTTAATTACATTGTCTTGAGTATCTGATGTTCACTCTTTATTTTGGCAAGTTTTTCAGCAAGTACCTGATTACCCTTCCTTTCTCCAAATATTTGCTTCCCTAGAAGCTTTAGTTACCTCACGTTCTGTAATATGTTTCTCCTCATCTTTGGAATTCATATTTAATCCTTTCCTTTTTTTGATATAATAAGGCAGGCGCTTGTGATATCGTAATCCGAGCGGTAACATTGGTATATTTTTTTATGCATAGCGGAGCGAGACCCCTTTATCTTGCTCTGCTCGTCTTTTGTACCTCTACAACAAAACATCTCTGTACAGTGCAACATCTGCGTACGCTCATATCTTTTCTACGCACTGACTTATGTTATTACACTTTTTTATCAGCGGAGCCAATTCATCGGGCGACTTGTTGTTCGTTTCGTGCAGCAATTTAATCAGCGTTTCCATGCGCGCATCAATTTTGTCTGTCTGTATCGATACATTTTTCAGGATTAAAATCATTAATTAACATATTCTTTTTTCAACAGTGTTTTTATGCTTTTTTATCAGTATGCAGAAAAAAAATATTGAAAAATAATACGAAAAATTCGGACATAGATAGACATTTGTTCGCCTTTTCTGTTATAGCCTTCTTTATTATATCCATCTTTGCGATATCCATACCTATCATATCCATATTTATCAAAGCCTTCTCTATCATAGCCGTCTTTATCAAAACGACTAAACCATTTATTGACAAAGGGCGTTATCGTTGGCTCTGGTGTCGGCGTTGGCTTTGGACTAGTTTGCTTATCCTTTTCAGTAACAGTTTCAGTAACAGTATTCACAGTTCTAGATTTAGCATTATTAAGAAGCTTATCGCAACCAGAGATTAAGATTACAGCCAAGAACAACAATATTACTTTCTTCATTTTTTAATTGACCTCAATCCTGTAAACTGAACTTATTATGTCTTCGCACATATCAATCAGGTCTCTGGGAGGCTCGTCAAACCTATCGCATAACCGCCTTATTAACGACTGTGCGGAAATGTAGATGTTGCGTGTTTCCTTTAAAATGTCTTCAGTAACGCTCTCAACGTTTTCAGGCATTCTAAGCTCCTATTGGTTATAAGGGGACTTCGGTACTTCAATTCTGAATATCTTTCTTAACAAAGTTTTCAGAAAGCTCAGCTTTGACGAATTGGATTTATAAATAGTAAGTAGGTAATACAAAATTAGAACTTCCTTCTTTTACACTAACAGAGATTTCTTCAACTTCAATAAATTCATCTGTATACCAGTCAAAAAAATGACCATTAATAAAATAACATTCTTTACAACCTTTAGGCGTATCTTTAACAGTATCATATTTACCTAAAGAAATAGGCTTAATATCTGCAAATCTATAAAGCGGCTTATAAACGCCATAATATAAGCTAATAACGGACAGAATAACAGCAACAGCATAACCGACATATTTCCCAACTGAGCTACCTGTATCAGCAGTATCAGACGACGGAGCAGACTTACTCGGCTCAGGTGTTGGAGCGGGAACGTTTGAAGTATCTGCGGACAACTTTAATAACGTATATATCGGCACATCGGCAACTAACGTTAACGTCGTAAGAGGCGGCAATGGAATAGTGTCGGTAGGCGGTAAGATTATAATATAGGCGGCAACTCCCTGTCAGCCGAAAGAATAAGCCCGTTGGATTAATTATCCAACGGGCTATTCTTTGCATAAAGCAACGGGTTAAATAAAAGCTGCATTCCCCTCCATCTCAGGGTTATGCCAATTAGCCTTGATGTGTTGAAGCTCTGCGGACAGCAGGTCTTTTTCTTTTGTGAGTTTATCATTTAGGAGTTTAATCTGGTCGGCATAGTCGCAGAAGGCTTGGGCTTTACCCAGCATTTGCTTGTATTCGTTAGCCTCTTCTTCCTTACACCTGAGAAGATATACCATATTGGATATTTCCTTCTGAGCGGATTGAAGCTGCTCTAGAACTTCGTATTTAGCATTGTCGTCGCCTTTCATGAGCTGGGTCAGCTGGACTTTGAGGGTCTTGTATTGGTTCATAGATATCTTAAGTTCGTTCTGCAGGTCTTGTATCTGCATGCCCATCTTGTATTTTTCCCCGCCTTCAAATCCGTACTTGTTCCGCATAGCGTTGGCTTCTATAAATAAGGCTCTGTACTTTGCGTGTTTGCACCATTGGTGGTATCCGAAATAAGACAGCAGTGCAATAGCGGTAATAGACAGGGCTATATAGGCATAAGTATGCCAAGAGGTCTTTTCATTCGTGTTTGGTGCCTTAGCGTTTGTTTTAAGCGATTGTATTTCGGCAAGGACTTCCGCATTATCCACAACAATTACGGGTGCCTCTGGGGAAGCGGTCGCTGCTGGCTCCCTTCTCATTTGCTGGCACCCTGACATACATAGAGCCAATATAATAATTAACAGTTTTTTCATGTCTTACCTCTCTAACGCATTCTGCCGTATCATTGTCAGCAGAATACATGTCTTACCTCTCTAGCTGTCCAAAGTTTCATAAAGGTCAAGTATTTCTTGTAAATGGGCAGGGTCGTTGAGAATGTCCTCGTATTCCGAAATAGTCTCATAGGCGTCTTGTAGTTTTTTGTTTTGTTCTGCGGGAATCGGAGCATTTTTGTTAAACACGGGCAGAGGGTCATGGTATCCTTCCAAGCGTTGTTTATAGTAAACACAGAGATGGTTAAGCTTGGTGTTTTCGTCCTTGAGGATGCATATTGTTTCCTGTGCGTTAAGCTTGCGTGCTTCGCAGTTCTTGCAGATTGGAGTTTCTGCGGGTACGTTCTTCCTCTGATACACTTTGGCATTAGGTTTAATAACCTTGTTTATCTCTTTAACAGTGACATCGTAGGAGTTAATCTTCTGTTTTTGCTTATAGCACACATAACCGAGTACAGAGACAGCCAGCACAAGCAGCGTAATACATGCCGAGTGGTAAGTACCCCAAGACCTGTTTTCGTTCGTGTTTGGTGCCTTATCGTTCGTTATAGGCGTATCTGCAGCAATAACGGGTGCCTGTTTGGAATTGGAAGCGGTCGCTTGGAAGCTCCCTTTATCTTTATGGCACCCTGCGAGTATCAAGCACAGGGACAAGGTTATAATATTTTTCATTTGATTGCTCCAATAAACCGAAGGAATGACTGCCGCCAATAACGCCAAGTTTCTTTAGGCATGTACTGCTCAAGCCACTCGTAAAACATCTCTGTATCCAGCCGGTCTCTGTCAGCCTTAAGGAACAAGTTACCTACCTTTGTCAACCTTTCCTGTAACTCAGCTACCATTCTTAAAGCAAGGTCTTCGCCTGAACCTGCACTGAGATAAAGGTAACCCATAACAAGCGTAAGAGCAGCGAGTGCAGCCGTGTAGTAATAATTGTGTCTTTTGAAGGTATCAAACCTTTCCTGCAGTTTGTCGTAGTCCTCTTTGGACACTGTATCGGGATTGGCAACAGCGGCTTCTTGGACGTATATTACGGGTGCTTCTTTAGAGTTGGTCGCTCTGTTAGGCTCCCTCTGTATTGGCTGGCACCCTGCCGTCATGAGACCTATGAGTAAAGCCGATATGTATCTCATATTTCCTCCCAGCCGTAGAACGCACAAGCGGTGTCGTAGTTTCTGAGTCTGTTCGTCCTGCCGTAGAGAGCGTACGCTTCGTCTTCGTGTCCTTTCATAAAGTCTTTATCGGAGCTTCTGCCGAACTTAAACCCTGCATGCCAGCCTTCAACCCAGCCTCGTATGTAAATCCTTGAGTCTCTGGCATAGTCCGACACCTTAACATCACGATTTGTTTCCGTCTTAGCTTCTGCCCTAGTGTTTGGCGGCATATCTGTCTGTCCCCAAGTATCGCACTTGAAGGGTTTCTTCCTAGCTGCTCCCTGCTCCTGCACTGTATGTAACAGCTTGAGCGGGTTGGTGCCTATCTGCATTTCTATACCTTTTTCAATCCCTTGAGCTGTGCCTAGCTCTATGCCTGCATTGTAAGCCTCGTTTACTTCAGCCTGAGACTTCATCTTGTGTTCTTGATAGCCTCTCTGGTGTCCAATGCTCAGTCCGTTGTTAAGTGCCTTCGCCTGTCTCTCTTGCGATATGCTTGCTTCCATCTTGCTGTTGAGGCTGTGGAGTATAGGCGAACCTCCGTGCTTATCTATGTAGACTTTTAGCTGCAGATTTTCTGTCCTCATCTCTTCCATCTGCTCTCGCTGTTCAAGTACTGTCTGGTCTAAATGTCTTATCTCTGCCGCCATATGTGCGTCTGCGTCCTCTCTTAAGGCTTGGTTATCTCTTTCCGCAGCTGCGGCTAACGTAACGTCCTGAACCACCCATGCAGCGGAATTTCTCTGCCTGTTCATGCACCGCATTACACCTGTGTTGCCTTGTCCGTCCTGAGGCAAATGCAAGCCTATCCTTAAAGTCCCAAAGTCGGTGCCTACGTCGTTAGGCGTTCTGGTGTCGTCATGCGTGGACGTGTGAAACTGCCGCCTCAGCCATATCTCGTTCATAGCCTGTCCTGCTTCGTATCTTGTCAGAGGCACAGCGTCTTCTGGAAGCAGCATGTTATCCATTCCTCTTTTTATGCTCTCTGGCGGCAACCCTGCAAGCCTCATGGCATATAGGCGACTTTGTCGCACAGCCATATACCGCCCAAGTTTATCTTATGTGCTACGTTCTGGCAGTATTCGTTTCCGTTTTGCATTCCTACAAATATGCCCACGCAGTAAACCAGCAAGGCGGTTGCGGCTACGCCTATTGTGGTAAGTATAACCTTCTTCACTGTATGGCTCTCAGGCTTAGGCTCAGCACCTAACACAGGTCTGGGCGTATCGTTTAAGGCTTTAAGCAGGTTTTCGTTACGCTCTTCTAAGGCTTTAATATCCTGCTCGTATATTTCTTTCTGCTTATCCATTATTTCGTTCATTTCTATGGCTTCCAAATAAGGCTTACCGGCTTTTCCGCAGGCGGCAAACAACAAAACTGCTGTTAATAAAAGGCTTATTAGTTTTCTCATGCGTTCACCTTCCTCGTTATGTCTCTGATTGCAGACTTTTGCTGGAGGGTAAGAGAATTTATGCGCCTTCGGATTGGGTAGAAGCGTCTGTCAGTGATTGCGAACAAGAAGCCCGCCCTGCTTCATATGCGTTTGCCGCAAGTTGTCTACCTGCCTCTCGCAAGTCTGCAGGTATTCCTTCTAGCCTGCCCTTCCCCAGCCCCAACTGAAATCCGTATGTCTGTCCGGCGTCGCGTGCTTTTTGTATCCTTTCTCTGTTTGCGGCCTCATACATTTGCAGGGACGGATTTAAAAGACGAGAGTCTCCGTTGTGTTGCTCGATGTACCTTTGATGCTGGAGTGTACTTTGCTTAGCTTCATATACCTGTTGGTTAAGCACATTGTTTTCTCTTAACAGCTCTGCGTTTTGCTGTTGCAAGAAAGGGTCAGCGCCAGCTCTCAACGCTTCATTTTCTCTTCTTAACGCCGACGCAAGAGACATGTCGGCTTGTACCATATTAGCAGTACGACCTATTTCTTCAGCGTTGTCTTGGTTGTTCAAACGAACTATCCCTACGTGGTTCGCTTGAATTATGAATGTGTTTGCAGCTCGTTGAGCCACCTCGTCTTCTGCCTGCACATCAATACGTCCTCCGTTCCTGTTGAGATTGGTAAACGAAGTGTTTCTTTCTTCTTGCACCGCGTTTTGCACTGAGTTAACCAATTCTTCCTCTGTTATTTGTCTGGTGCCAGAAAATCTGTGTCCTAAGGTTATAAGTCCCCTGCCCATTGCATTCTGTATACCTACTCTGTTTTTCCAAGCATAAACGCATACTGACACTATCACCACAATATAAAACAGATTATTTACGATATTGGCGAGTCTTTTGCCCGTCCACTTGGATTTGGGCTTAGGTTCAACAGTCTGCAGAATTGGCTCTTCTGCTATTGTTTGTTCTTGCTTCGTTTCTGTCTCTTGCAATTCCTTCTCAACGGCTGTCTGCTCGGCAACTTTTGGGGCAACTGTCGGTTTTATCGTTGGTGAATGGGAAGGTGTTGGTATTGGTGTTGACTCGAGATTAACCTCTTTACCAATAGCATTAACAACAGTATCAGATTTGATACCACTCTGACGCTGTTTATCACAGCCCGAGATTAAGCTTACTATTAAGAACACTGCTATTAATCTCTTCACTCCTATCCTATCCTATCCTATCCTATCCTATCCTATCCTATCCTATCCTATCCTATCCTATGCGGACTACTCCGCTGAAATATTTTTTAAGTCTCTTTTTTTATAGTGTCATTCGTAGGTATAAATAACTGTTTTTAAAGTATCGATACCGAGCGCTTGCTTCTTGGTTTCTTTCTTAACCAATTTTTTACATCCTGCTGTCAGAACGAGACACAACAATACCGCAATTACTTTTTTCATTCTTATCCTATGCGGACTACTCCGCTGAAATATTTTTTAAGTCTCTTTTTTTACAGTGTTATTCGTAGGTATAATAAGTATGGATACCGAACGCGTACCCCCTGGTTTCTTTCTTAACCAATTTTTTACACCCTGCTGTCAGAACGAGGCACAACAATACCGCAATTACTTTTTTCATTCCTATCCTATACCAAATTGCCTTTTTCTAGTCTCACGCTCGGCTGCAACCAAAAAAATAAACGCAATGAAATCACCCGCTGCGTCTATTAAAAAGGATAATCTTGATGTAGCAAGGTTAACCATGATAGTCATTTCCATATATTCCATACCCGTTTTTCCTCATATACTCATCGAGCTCCCTAAGTTCTTTTTCACGTTTTGCTTCCAGACGGTCTGCTTCCTTATTACTATTTTTCTCACAATATAAGGCCTTCTGGTCATCGCAACAAATAAAGTGATGACACTTATCAACAATCGTATCTATGAACTCACGACCATCAACAAGACGAGCAAATGCAATTTGAGTAAAGAATACCAGACAGAGTAAAATTACAATATTTCTTTTTATTCTAATAGTCTCTTTTTTATTTCATCTTGACATCCCTCAGTCCTTAGAAGAACCAATACGATACACTGGATGATTTACCTGATGCCCAGCATGATTTATTTGGACTACCATCTTGGGCGCTTGAACTCTATCTCCCAAAGCTTTGCCTCACTATCAGACCGATAAATACCGTAACCCAAAGCAATAACACTAGCAATTGCAATTGCACACCCAACAATCCATTCCACGTCCCGCCAGAAGTAATTAGTATTATAAGCTTTCACTTCATTCTTTGGGTTACTTGCTTTGATATACGAAGTTATAGCAGGCGCTTCTTGTAACGGCTCTGTTTGTACTGATTCGGTAACATTTGTGACAGCGTCCAACGCGGATAGTTGACGAGGCAGAGAAACACAACCCGATATAAGCAACAGCGTTAATACAGCTGCTGATATTGCTTTTTTCACACCTATCCTATAATACCAGATTCCCTTTTTCTAGTCTCACGCTCGGCTGAGACCATGATAATCAATTATTAAAAAACCGAAGGTCGCCTTTTTTTCCAAAACCTGAGACCGATTTATGTCGCAACTGTATTTTAGCCAAAAAGTTGCAAAAAAGTCAAATTCTTGGTTTGTGCGTACAAAAAAAGGAGTAAAAAAAAGCGCGTGATTTGCGGTGTTTCTAAAGCAAATTAGAGGCAATCAATTCAAAAACACACGCCTTTTTTTGCTTCTTCCCAACACACGACAGCGATGTCCTTGTTATACCTACGTATATAGAGGTATCGCTGTCAAAATGGCAAGACGAAGTATCCGTTTTCGAAACAGTTGGTAACTATAGCGAGAAAGAAGATAAAGGCAAAGCTAAATACGACCAACGCGATGTCGAATAGTGGGCGTGGGCATGCTAGTTTGAGTATGGTAAATACTGCGTCTGAGGTGCTTGTGAATATTTCAGGTCGGTGGCGGTATATCGGCACGTCGTCGTCTAAGCAAGAATACAGTAAGGTGACACGGCATATTATCAAGATAAAAATCACGAGCGCCATGCCCAGAATGGCACGACACCATTTCCCGATTTTCTCTATGATTTTCTCTATCAGAACGTACACCAGCCCCGCAAGTTTGCGAATATTGCATCCCCCGCGGTCAATAATCGCCAAACCAAAGCCAACCTCTCGTTTCCTCTTATGCATTTAAATTACCATGTATTTGGCGGCTGTTATATCAGACTCTATCTTTGCAAACTGCGCATCGGATAAATATCCCGTTACGTTGTTTGTGATGGTAGTATTTGTTTCGGTTTTGGTGATGTTTGCAGGTACGTTTTCGCTCTTCGTTAAAGTCGGTTGCGTGTATCTTTCACACCCTGCAACAACTGCCAATGATAATAAAAATATAGATACTTTTTTCACTCCTATCCTATCAGGACAGTCGAGAGCAATAATGGATTTCCTTTTTTTTAGTTTCTCACTACTATATGACTAAAATAATCAATTACTATTTTTCCGAAGGTCGCCTTTTTTCCCAAAAACTGAAATCAGGTTGCTCTGTTTCGCACGCTCGCTACCAAAAAAATAAACGCAACGGAGTTACCCGCTGCGTCTATTCTGAAATAATAATAGGTTATCAGCGTAATCTTGCCATATTGTGAGAACAAGAGTACTATAATTATTATACAAGCTTTTACTAAAATTTTGTAATTATTTAGAGGAAAACTGTTTGATTGTCACAAATGAGAAAGGTGTGATTGGCTCGGCTTGCCTTAGACTCATAATGTATCCTTTATGTATCTTTTGCAGATACCAAAGTCTAGTCTAGTTTAAGTTGCCTCTGACACCTCTGCCTCTGCTTTGGTTCTCATTAGGCTGGGGGACTTAGTTTTCGGGCAAGACCCGAAACGGCACGGGGTTAGGCACCACAAAATCGGGGTTTGCCTGATGAGGAGGCAGGTTCGAATTGCCCCTGAGGTGGATTGAATTGAGGCGGAGGATTGAGTGGTGACGCTCCTATTTCGCCCTGTGGCACTCCCGCGGGCATGTTCGGATTCCATAAGTCCGGCGGTGGCGCTGGGTTAAGGTTAATCGGCGGAGCTGGTTGTGCAAATGGGTTCTGGCGTGGAGCTTGTGCTGGCTGAGCAGGCGCAAATAGGTTAGGCTGAGGGTTAGCAAATGGGTTATCCTGTGGCGGCGGTGCTGGCTGCTGTGCTATAAAAGGGTTAGGGTTTGGATGCCCTGCGTTAGTGTTAGGCTGAGGGTTAGAAAATGGGTTATCCTGTGGCGCTGGGTTTGGCTGTTGTAGTGGTGGCGGCGGTGCGGGCTGTACAGGTGGTGCAAATGGTGGCTGGTTGGGCTGGGCAGGTGGTATCTGATTTACAGGTGCTGGCTGATGATTTATTGTAGAGTCTCTACACAACGCATAACTGAAAACAATAACAGCAAGAATAACAGCATAAACGACAGCATTCAAAGCCCAATATGCAACTGGATTATCTACTAGGTTAATCGTAGGAACATATCCATACCAAGAAAACAAAGAAGAAGACACAGCACTATCGGGCAAGACTGGTGCCGTTTCTTTCGTCGAAGATGTTGGAATGGGAGTATTTGAAGGTTCAGGAGCGGGAACTTTTGGAGACTTAGGTGCAAGAGAGGTGGCATTTAAGGACTGTGGTGCTACAGGACTTACGATATCAGTTAGTTTATCACAACCTGAGATTAAACTCGCTATTAAGAACACAGCTATTAATCTTTTCATTCCTATCCTATCCTATCCTATCCTATCCTATCCGGACGGCAGGAGTAATAACGAATTGCCTTTTTTTGGCCGCTCGCTCCACTACAGCCAAAATAATCAATTATTATTTTTCTAAAGGCCGCCTTTTTCCAAAAGCTGAAATCGTTTTGCTCTGTTTCGCACGTTCGCAACAAAAAATAATAAATAATAAAAGGTCATTAGAGTAATCTTGTCATATTGTGAGAACAAGAATGTCTGTTATCATTATACAAGCATTTACTAAAATTTTACAACTATTTAGAGGAAAACTGTCTGAATGTCACAAATGGGAAACTTGGTATTTGTGAAAAGTCAGGAAAATTCGTCGCCGATAAACGTCTTTAGGTGCGATATTTCTTTCGTCATCTTCTTATCATATAAAACAAGCCGCTCCTGCCACTGTGCCAGTCGCTGCCGACAGTATAAAGAAAAGCTTCTCTATTCCGCCGTTGCTGCCCATGTCCCATGTGAAAATCTCGCCCTTACAAGCAAAAGCAAGCACACCTGCTACCGCCAGCCATGCTAAAGATATCACAGCTGTAGCCCACTTTCCTGCAGTCCATTTGTTCAAGCGAGCCTGCAGAATCTGAGCGTTAATCAGCTCGGTGTAGGCTTTAAGATTTTTTCTTTTGGCTTTCAGCATTGCAAGGGATTCGTCTGCTTTCTCTAGCACCTTGTCATGTGTTTCGTCTGCAGGCTGTACTCCTTCTTCTTTCTGCTCGGCGTCTGTCAGCGGCTTGGATACAACATTCTTCCCGCAACCGACAAGAAGCGTCAATGCAAGAACAAATGATATTGCCCTTTTCATTCTTTCCCCCCTTATTACTGCTGCTGTTCCTGTGAACGTTCTGTTCTTTATTCAATTTTTTCTTTTGCTTATCCGAGTCGCTGTTAGACTTATCTGAACCTAAATCAGCTTTTTTCGCAAAGAGCTTTCTATCCTTTTCAAACGAGAGCTTTACCATTTCCCATGTCCATTTCATTCCCTTTTTAGTCTTTTCCCACGCTTTGCCGTGCAGGTCGTACTTGTAAAGTATAACAGCAGTTGCTATCGTAGTCGCAGTTATTGTGATAGCTTTCCAATGAGCGACACTCCAGCTCATTCCTCTGTCAATGTAAGAAGCAACGCCATTAGAGACACCCACAGTACTATCCCCGTCAGTAGTATTCCCGCTGACGTCTCTTTCGTGGTTTGGGCTAGGACTAACCTCATGGGCTTCGGTTGGTACATCTGCGGACTTCGTCTGCTGTCCACAGCCTAACATCGTTATGCATAATAAAACAGTTATTGTTTTTCGTATTTACTTACTCCGTAACATGCCGGCTTTTCTTTTAAAAAGGCTAAAGCCGTCTCAGCTCTTACAACAATTACTTTCAGCGCTTCGTATAGTTTCATATCGTCGCTGTACTTAACAGAAACTAAATCCAGTACCTCTTTTATCTTCTTTACTTCTTCTGCGGTTAAGGCTTTTACATCTTCCATTGTTCCTCCTTACGCATTCGGTCTTACTGAAGCTGACGGCGACGGAGCTGGCTGGTTATTAGCATTTTTATTATCAGTTTTGTCAGGTTCAGATTGAGATTTGTTAAGCAGTCTATCACAGCTTAAGATTAAGATTACAGCTAACAATAACGATATACTTTTTTCATTCCTATCCTAATCGGGACGGCAGGAGATTTTTACATCTGGCAGTAATGGTATTACTGTGGAAGTAAGTCTTGTTTTTTATGAAATCCAATAGAAACCGCTGAAAGAACCTAAACACAATACCAAAACGAGTGCTTTAACGTACAAATTTGTTGGATTAAGATCTAGCGCACAAATCTCATTTTTTCCCAATTTAGTGGTATATGCAGCCACCGCAAAAGCGGCGAGGCTGATTACTGCCGTTACAATTCTGGCAGTGATACTTCTGTTGTCTTCTGCTGTCACAATGCCCGTCGTTAGGTTTGATGTCGGCGTCGGCGTTGGATTTGGCGTCGGTATCGGCGTTAGATTTTCCTGTTTAGCATTTTGAGTATCGGGCTTGGCAACTTCAGATTTAGATCTATTAAGCTGTTTATCACAGCCTGAGATTAAGATTACAGATAATAACAACGATATTACTTTTCTCATTTTGTTCCTATCCTATTTAGACGGCAGGAGTAATAACGGATTTCCTTTTTTGGGTTCTCGCTCCGATGCGATCAAAATAATCATTTATCATTTTTATCATTTTTTCGGAGGTCGGTTTTTTTTCCAAAACCTGAAATCGTTTTGTGTTGCAACTATACTTTAGCTAAAAAGCCGCAACCAAGTCAAACTTTTGGTTTGCGTGCAAAAAAAGCAGTAAAAAAGTTTACGGGATTTGCGGCGCCTCTAAGATATTTAGAGGCTCCGCTCCTTGTTCCATCGGCGACGCAGAATGTTTCATCTATTTCGCCGATTTGCAGACATCAATAAAAACAAGTTAAACCTTCTTCATCAACACTGAACTGCCGTCTTCATTGTCCGATATCCTATAGCCTTTTTCATTTATAAGCTTTCTAAGCCTGTCAGATTCAGTCCAGTTTTTATTCTTTCTCGCTTCATTTCTCTCTTTTAAAAGTCCATGTACAACTCTATCCGCATTATGCTCTTCAGGCAACGCAATACCCAAAGATGTTCCGGTAAAATCTTCAAAAAGTTTTCTCAATTGAGAAAGTCTTTCTCCGCCCGCGGTAAAAAGCTCTTTTAGCATAAGACTTTTCAATTCGTGAAGATAAGATAAGGCTTTTTCAGAGTTGAAATCATTGTCAAGCGCGCCTAAAAAATCTTTCTGCAAACCTGATAAATCTTTATCAGTTATTTCCGTCGCGGCTTCCTTAGCAGACGAAATAAGCTTCAGATAGGCGTCGTCCATTCCCTGTAAAGCGTTTTTTGCAGCCTCAATGCCATCGTCGGAAAAATCCAACGGACTCGAATAGCGCTGCGTTAAAAGATAATAACGCACGGCACGAGGATTGTATTTTTCAAAAACCGACTTTAACGTAAAAAAATTATTCAAGGATTTTGACATTTTCTCTTTGTTTACAGTGACAAATCCGTTATGTATCCAGTATATAACAAACCGTTTGCCGGTTTTTGATTCGCTCTGAGCAATTTCGTTTTCATGATGCGGAAATATCAAGTCCTGTCCGCCGCCGTGTATGTCTATTGTGTCGCCAAGCAACTCAGACGACATTACAGAACACTCGATATGCCAGCCCGGGCGACCTTCGCCCCACGGACTTTCCCACGCGACTTCGCGCGGCTCGTTTTCTTTTGTTCTTTTCCACAGCGTAAAATCAAACGCCGATGTTTTTTCGGCGCATATGCCTACTCTCGCTCCTGCTTTTAAATTTTTGAGTTTTCTTTTCGACAATTTCCCATAATCTTTAAACTTTTCAACAGAAAAGTAAACATCGCCGCCTGTTTCATAGGCAAAACCTCTATCAACAAGCTCTTTGATAAAATTGATTATTTCCGGCATCATCCGCGTGACGCGCGGGTATTCTTCAGCTCTTAAAATATTTAATTTGTCAGTTTGGACAAAATAATCGTCTATATAAATCTGCGCAAGCTGCGAAGGTTTCATATTTTTTTCCCGCGATCTTTTAATAATTTTGTCATCCACATCCGTAAAATTCTGCACGTGTTTTACTCTATAGCCCCTCCTCAAGAGATGTCTTTTCACAATATCAAACACCACATAAACTCTCGCGTGGCCCAAATGCACTTCATCATAGGGAGTTATGCCGCACACATACATAGAAACAAATTTTTCGTTCTGCGGATGAAATTCTTCTTTTTTATTTGAAAGGGTGTTATGGATTTTTATCGTCATATTTTCTCTCCCGTCGGATAGAAGCAACCGCCATCGCGGCTATGCCTTTGCCTCGTCCGAGAAAACCCATTTTTTCATTTGTAGTCGCCTTTATTCCGATTCTCTCTTTTTTCAATCCAATCGCTTTTGAAATATTTTCTTTCATGCCGTCAATAAAGAGACATATTTTCGGCGATTCGGCTATTACGGCAATATCAACATTATTAACAAAAAAGTTTTGACTCCTTAATTCTTTATAAACAAATTCTAAAAGAGAAATGCTTGAAATGTTTTTATATTTCGGATCTGTATTTGGAAAAAAATATCCTATATCGTTCAATCCCGCAGCGCCGAGCAACGCATCCATCAGAGCATGCGCGAGGACATCGGCATCGCTGTGTCCGTCAAGCCCTTTAGGACCTGCCATTTCGACACCGCCCAAAATAAGCTTCCTGCCTTTTTTAAATCTATGCACGTCATATCCGAACCCAACATACATTTCCATCGCCTTCCACCGCTATATAGAACCTACCGACAAAGAACCGCATTGATTTTTTAAACAACACTGCGCCCTGCGCAATAAATTCCGCGTTAAGTCAAAAATTAAGCATCCGTCCCGCACAACTTTTTTCTTCTTTTTACGAGAGAGCGTCAGGAGCCGCTCTCCGACGGTCAAAGCAGGCAGGGGCAACATAAGAAACAGCATGCCATCATTGCGGAACGGATATTTTCCTTTGCAAAACACAGACGCCGCGTCAAACACGCAACGATGTAAACAAACACCGAGCGGACGACAGAATTTAAAATTTTAATATTTTTTCCGCCAATTCAAAATCCCGTTTTGTCGTTATCTTAAAGTTTGGAAATTTTGTCTCGACGACGGAAACTCTAATTTTTAGATTTTCCACAAGCTTAGAATCGTCAGTCGTATCGGCGGATATTTTTCTAGAATAAGCCCTTTTAAGAAGCTGCGCTTCAAAAATCTGCGGCGTCTGCGCATTTCTTAAAACCGTTCTATCCAAAGTTTTTAATATGCGTCCGTCGGCAGATATTAATTTAACGGTATCTTTTATATTCTCAACCGCAACAGCCGCTTTTGTTTTTACAGCTTCTTTTAAAACCGACAAAATATCTTTTTTTGATATAAGCGGTCTCGCCGCATCGTGTACGGCTATAAAGTCAACATCGTCTTCAACAAGAGCAAGACCATTTTTTACTGAATCAAATCTCTCATTTCCGCCTGCCGCACAAACAAAATCCGCTCTATATTTTAAAGATAAAAACCCAACCTTATCAGACGGCGCAACTAAAATTATTTGCTTAAAACTTTTTATTGAAGCAAACGCTTCGACACTTCGCAAAAACACAGGTCTGCCGCCGAGATTTAAAAACTGTTTTAAAACTTTGCTGCCGAACCTTTTACTGGATCCTGCTGCTACTATTATTGCGGCGTTTTTCATTTAAACTTTCCCGAATATGTTACTCCTTGAGGAGCAAACGTCACGAACATAACCGCCAAAACGACATCTTTCCCGACAAAACTTGCTATGGCAAAAAATTCAGTATTCTTAAAACGGCAGCCGTACGCCGCAGGAAAAAGCGGACAGACACAAACGCCGACTATCCGATAAACTTCTTTAAAAGCTTTTCGGCAACTTCTATGTCGGGATATTTTCCCGTCCATATTTTAAATCCGCAGGCGCCCTGCTGTATAAGCATTCCGTCGCCTGTAAATATTTTCAATCCTTTATCTCCCGCAAGTCTTGTAAAAGGCGTCATCTTATTATAAATCAAATCGTATACGACCAAACTGCTTTTAACTTTATCAACCTTAAACGGAAGAACATCGGTTTTCTTCATCCCGCAGGCAGAAGTATTTACAAGCAAATCTATCTCAGGAAGCAGTTCTCCCGCCCTGCCTATATCAAAGACTTTTATTTTAAATATACTTGCAAGTTTTTCGGCTTTTTCTAACGTTCTGTTCGCTATGTACACATCTTTTGCGCCGCTGCTTACAAGAGCGTGCGCTATCGCTCTTGCTCCGCCACCCGCTCCGATTACTAAAACATTTTTATTCTTTAAATTGACTTTTTTTGCAGCTAAATCCTGACTAAAGCCCAAATGATCGGTATTATATCCGTAAAGTTTACCGTTTTTAAAAGCTATCGTATTTACGCTTCCTATTTTTTCTGCGGCTTCGTCTATAAAGTCAACATATTTCATCACTTCAACTTTATGCGGAATTGTCACATTAACGCCCTGAAACCCGAGAGTCTTTAAAGATTCTATTGCTCTTTCAAGATATTCAGGCGGCGGTTCAAAAGCAAGATAAATACAGTTTAATTTTTCTTTTTCAAACCATTTATTCTGCATTTGCGGCGAAAAGGAGTGCTTTACTGGATATCCTAAAATCGCAAATAACTTCGTTTCGGCATTTAGCATTTTAATCTCTGTATTTCCATATTATAGTAGAGTTAGAATTTCCACCGCATTATTTTACCATAAAGCCAAAACGATTATCAATTACAACGCTGACGAAGCGCGCATAAATTTAATTCCAAATTCCAATTTTACGTTATGGCGCGTTTCCAAACGTACACGCTTGCTAAAATAAATTAACTTTGCTAATATAATCTTAAAATATTTTATCAATGATTACGAATACTTTTTTTAATTCTACAAACTTTGATTTGCAAACTTTCATTACGACCGGCATTTGTATAGTTCTATTTATAGGAACGACTGTTCATATATTGTTGCATAAAGACGATATCAAAAGTTCAATAGGATGGATTGCGGTTGTTTTTTTTTCTCCGTTTATCGGCTCTATATTGTATATATTTTTAGGCATTAACAGAGTAAAAAGAAAAGGCGCGCGTTTAAGAAAAAAGATTATTGTATCCAGCAATTATTCTATAGAAAACGTTTACAAAAATTTACCGGTAAACTATAGGCAGTTTATAACTTTCGGATACAATGCATATCCTCAAAATTTTGTTTTCGGGAATTCGATAGAGCCTCTGCAAAACGGCGTTGAAGCCTACCCCGAAATGATAAAAACCATAAAAAACGCAAAAAAAGAAGTCTTAATCTCAAGTTATATTTTTGACTGCGATAGCGAAACGGATAAATTCCYAGAASCTTTCAAAAACGCAATTAAAAACGGCGCCGCGGTAAAGGTTCTGGTTGACGGCATAGGCACTTTGAAGTTTTTTCATCGCTCAATAGAAAAAAAACTCGTCAGAATCAAAGGTTTGGAATACGCCGTATTTCTGCCTCCGTATATTCCCGTGGCGATGCCTTTCGTAAATTTAAGAAACCATAGGAAAATTATGGTAATTGACGGAGAAACAGCCTTTTTTGGAGGAATGAATCTCTCAAAGAAAAACGTTTTAATCGACGACACCAAAAACGGTATTTTAGACATCACCTTTAAAGTTAAAGGGCATATCATAAATCAGATGTCGGAAGTATTCGAAGACGACTGGGAATTTGCCACCGGAAAAATTTTTCAGTCTTCGTCCAAACGTTTGCCTAATATTGAAGCGGATACAACCCCCGCAAGGATAATTCCCGACGGTCCCGACAATAAAAGCGGAATTATAGAACTTATCGCGCACGGAGCAATAAACGCTGCGACAAAAAAAATCCTCATAACTACGCCTTATTTCTTGCCGGAAAATAATATTTTGACGGCGATTGAAATGGCTGCTATGAGAGGCGTCGATGTTGATATAATAATTCCTGACAAGGGTGATTACGGTTTTATAAACCGGGCTGTCGAACCAAATTTTCTGCGTTTAATTAAAAGCGGCGTAAAAATTTACCGCACGCCGCGACCTTTCGATCACAGCAAAATTTTTGTAGTCGACGACGAGTGGATTTTTATAGGCTCGGCAAACTGGGACGTAAGAAGTTTTAAACTCAACTTTGAGTCTAACATAGAAATATTTAGCAAAAATTTGGCGAAAGAGCTTTCTGGCATTGCCGAATCAAAAAAGAGAAAGGCAAAACTTACTACGGCTCACGAATGTAAGACTCAGCCGCTTCTAAAACGCATCAGAAACAATGCGTGCCGGTTGTTGACGCCTTACGGCTAACGCTTTAAAGAATATGCTTTATTATTTTATAATTAATTATGGGTAATTTTTTCCTTGTTCTGAAGACGATTCCCCAAAAATTTAAGCCAGCGGATAATTTTCTCGATAAAACGAACGTCTGTTTTAATTTGACAATTGCCGTAATTTGACATTTATACAAACATCTCTCGCATACCAAGCCGCAAAGGGAAAAAATTATTGAAGGCTTACAGCAGCAAGACAAAAAAACAAGAGATAATTTAATAAACAATGGAAAACATAAAGACATTTGAGTACACCAGCATTTTAGGATGGTCTGCGTCAAGATACGAAACTTTTTCAAACTGCAAAAGGCAGTATTTCTACCATTACTATGCAAAGTTTGACAAAGAAATACCGTTTGAAAAAATACAGTTTTTAAAAAGTTTGACCTCTAAGAATTTAGAAATCGGAAATATTGTACACGACATCATAAGGGACCTGCTCAAAAGATATCAAAAAAGCACAAAAGAAATAAATAAAGAGAAATTTTTTAAATATTCTTTCGATATGACCGAAAAATATTGCGGCTCAAAAACTTTTTTTGAACATTATTATAACGGCGAAATTATTTCAACTTCTAAAATTTACGAAAAAATAAAAAGTATATTGGAAAATTTCCTTAACAATCCAATATTTACATGGATAGAAAAAAACGCCGCTCTTCAAAGTTCCAAGTGGATTATAGAACCCGGAGGATTCGGGGAAACCAGAATAAACGACTATAAAGCTTTTTGTAAAGTAGATTTTTTGTTTCCGCACGATGATAAAATGTATATTATAGATTGGAAAACAGGAAAACCTGACGACAAAAAACATTCAAAACAGCTTACGGGATATGCGCTTTGGGCAAATCACCATTTTGGTAAAAAAGTTAGCGACATTATCCCTATGATAATTTATCTTTATCCGCAATACAATGAAAACAAAGTTAAAGTCGACGACTATTTGATTGCAAAATTTGCAGATACCGTGATAAACGAAACGCAAGATATGTACGGATATCTCATAGACATAGAGAAAAATATCCCTAAAGACAAAAAAGAGTTCCCTTTAAGCGATAACGCATTTTTTTGCAGTTATTGCCATTATAAAGAAATTTGCCCCGAACGCGGAAAAATTTTATAAATCTTTGCGCGTTCCAGCATAGATAAAGAAGATTATCAATAAAAAATTCTTTGTCTTGCGGTATTATTTTGCCATATATACGCTACAGCACCTGCACTAAATTAAATCCTAAACCTAAAAATAACACTAGACTTGCGGTCGCTGCAAATAAAAGCACGCTTGAAAGACGTATAAATTTTTTTAGAAACATTGATAACAGAATTTGGATTATTATTGAGGCTGCCGCTACGTTTCCAGTCGTTTTAGTTGAAGCAGTACATTTGATTTTCTAGCTTACAAAATTTTAACGCTTTTTGAATACGGGAAAAACCTTACGCACAGACACTAACCAAGCTTTTATATGAACCAGCAAATTTAGCCTGTCCAGAAATTCGTTATCTCTATGAAAGTAAAAAATACACGTTCGGCAATAAGCGGATTGTGTGAGGAAAAATATCTTCAAAACTATTTTATATGTTTTAATTATCTAAAGAACACGGCAGAAGAACGGATCCCAGTTTATCAATAACGACACAGTAATATCAAGGTTTTGTCAAAAAACAATAAAAGAATTGTTTTTTTACGCGATGTTCTTAATAAAAAAGAGAGATATGAGCATAATAATTTCAATTTTACTTTTTCTGTTCGGAATTGCGGTGGGAGTTTGCTTATCTACATTAAAGTACATATCCTTATCAAAAGACAACGCTGCAAAAGAACAGAAAATAAACGACCTAACGGAAAATATTGAAAAACAAACTTGCCTCAGCAACAATTTAAAAATTGAATTTGAAAACATCGCATCAAAAGTATTGGAAGAAAAAAACGCAAAAATTACAAACATAAACTTAAACTCTCTGGAAAGCATTGTCGCTCCGGTTAAAGTGAAAATTGACGAGTTCAGAAATAAAATTGAAAATTTTCAGATTTACGAAGCTGAGAAAATATCCGGACTTCAAAAAGAACTGGAAAAATTGATAAGTCTCAACAAACAGGTAAGCGAAGAAGCAAACAACCTTGCCGGCGCTTTAAAAGGAGAAAATAAACTACAGGGAATATGGGGAGAACTCAGCATTGAGAGAATTTTTGAATACGTGGGACTGATCAAAGGCGTAAATTACGTATCGCAGAAACAATTTAAAACTGACGACGGCAAGAAAATTCCCGATTACACAGTAAATTTGCCAGATGAGAAACATATTATAATAGATGCAAAAACTTCGCTCACCGCTTATGAAAAATATTACAATTCGCAAGTAGAAGCCGATAAAAAAATTTATTTAAAAGAACATTCCGCAAGCGTAAAAAAACATATTGATGAGCTTGCCTCAAAAGATTATGACGATCTGTCCGATATCAACCATCCGGAATACGTATTGATGTTTGTTCCCTTAGAGGGAGCGGTTTCTCTCGCTCTTATTGACAAACCAGACCTTTTCGCATACGCTTTTAAAAAAAATATAGTAATCGTCACGCCGGCTACGCTTTTGGCCACATTAAAAACCGTCGAATATATATGGCGGCAGGAATACCAGAAGAAAAACGTGCTTGAAATAGCAAGACAAGGCGGCAGCCTTTACGATAAATTCGCAAGTTTTACCCAAACGCTAATAGAAGCAGATAAAAAAATATCGGAAGCGCAAAGCAAAACGCAGGAAGCCATAAAAAGACTTTCAGCAGCCGATAAAAAAGGCGACAGTCTTATAGAAAGAGCGCAGAGATTAAAAGACCTTGGCTCTCCAGCAAAAAAAGAAATACCCGGAATACTTTTAAAAAATATAGAAGAAGAACGGAGATAGAGTAATGACGCTATATAAAAAAGAACTCCGAAACAAAGCTTTAGAACTGCAAAATATGCTTGAAAAACAAAACATAAAAGTTTCTTTTAATAACAATTCTTTTAGAGATTATCTCATCAGACTTGCCGTCGCAGCAAACGACATACCCGGCGGAAACCTCTTAGTTTATTACAAACCCACAAAAAATACCTACTCTTTGAGAAAACAAATAAATAACTCCGAAATCGACACGATAATCGATTCGGTATGGAATAAAATAAACCGTTCGGAGACCTATCCCGCCGAAAGCGGCATATATGAAGCGTTTGTCGACGGCTCATATATTTCAGGCGTTACAGGCTACGGAGCAGCTATTTATCTTGGCAATGAGTTAAAAGCTGAAATTTCAGGCGCTATTTCAGACGCGCAATTTAGACAGTTCGACGGCGAACTGAAGTCAGTCGTTGAAACAATAAAATGGTGCAGGGATAATGGCATAAAAAAAATAAGAATCAATTACGATTATCAGGGTATAGAAAAATTCGCGACAGGCAAATGGAAAGCAGGCAACGACATTTCAAAAGAGTACGTAGATTTTATTCTCAAAGCGAAAATGGAAATCGAATGGCGGCATATAAAAAGCCATACCGGCAATCAAAAAAACAATAAAGCCGACTTTCTGGCAAAAAAAGCCGCATTAAGAAAGAAATAGAACATTGTTTTAAATCACAATTCATATCGCGGAAAGAAATTTCGGAAACATCAGTCAGATTCAAAAACCGACCTCAGAGTTTAGAAGCACGACGACAGTTAAAAAAACTTTTTTAGAACGCTTATATTGTCTTCTTTTTGTAAACGTTCTCAAAAGACGAGACTAGACTTTGAGTATTCAACGATAAGTTTTCTATAAGAATTTCCATATCTTAAAAATTTCTCCCCGCTTTTTGACGATTTTCGTTACTTGTCCTGCTCGTTCCAAGAACTTCTATTTCAGCTCCCTTCTTCGCTAACTAGATAGCAACGGCACGCTTTTATCTTCTCCGGCAGCTTTTTAACAGCGTAACGTCCCTTTGTTATTTTAAAAATCTTTGCTATAATAAGTATGTTCGATTTATTATTCCCCCTCGAGGTAAAAAACGTTTATCCTGCAGAGGAAATTTTTTGGATCTTATTAATGAAAAATTTTTCAGCGGTAATACTTGCGGCGGGACCAGGCACAAGAATGAAATCTTCTTTGCCTAAAGTTATGCACAGTCTTTCCGGCAAACCTTTAATAAAATGGGTTATAGATTCTGTTTCCGCTTTAAAACCTGACAATATAATCCTTGTGCTTGGACACGGCGCCGAACTCGTCAAAAAATCTTTGTCTGAAAGCAATATAAAAATTGTCTATCAGACAGAACGACTCGGTTCAGCACACGCGGCAATGCAGGCTGAAAAAGTTTTAAAAAATTATGAGGGCAATATCTTGGTCATAAGCGCGGACGTGCCTTTGATTAAACCTTCAACTTTATTGTCTTTAATAAATAACAATAAAAAAATCGGCGCTTCTATTACGGTTCTAACTGCGGAAGTTGAAAATCCTTTTGGATACGGCAGAATCGTAAAAAAAGGCGGCATTTTAGAAAAGATAGTTGAAGAAAAAGATGCAACTCCCGCTGAAAAACACATAAAAGAAATAAATTCAGGCATTTATTGTTTCGATAAAAATTTATGGACAGCCCTTTCAAAAGTAAAACCTGATAACGCAAAAAAAGAATATTATATAACCGACACCGTGTCTATACTCAAAGGATTCGGCAAAAAAGTTTCTTTAATTGCGGTTAAAGATAATTACGAAGTTAAAGGCATAAACAACAGAGCTGAACTCTCGCATGCAGAAAACATATTAAAAGACAGAAAAATTAAAGAACTTTTAAGCGACGGCGTCAGTATTATAGACACAAATAACGTGTATATATCTTACGACGCAAAAATTGGCGGCGATACCGTCGTATATCCAGGCGTTTTTATAGATACGGGCGTTTCGATAGGCAAAAGTTGTATAATAAAAGGCACAAGCTATATAATAAATTCCAAAATCGGCGACGCAAGCACCATATCGTATTCTTACATAGAAGGCGCAGTCATAGGCAAGAATGCCAAAGTAGGTCCTTTTTCGCATATAAGACAAGGGTCTGTGCTGAAGGAAAATGTTAGTATAGGCAATTTCTCCGAGACAAAAAAAGCTATTATAGCAAAAAATTCCAAAGCCAATCATCTCTCTTACATAGGCGACGCACGAGTGGGCGAAAATGTCAACATAGGAGCGGGAACAATAACCTGCAATTATGACGGGAAAAAGAAACATGAGACGATTATAGGCTCAGGATCATTTGTGGGTTCCAACGTGAATTTTATAGCTCCGGTTAAAATAGGACGTAGCGTTTTAGTTGCGGCGGGTTCGACTGTGACGCACAATGTTCCGTCTGGAAAACTTGTAATAGCAAGGGCAAAACAAGAACTTAAGCACAGAAAAATTGATGAATAAAACATTGACGCATTTTATTTAATCCGAACATTACAGTCCGAGACTTATTTTCAATAAACATAAAGAGGCATTATGAAGCTTAAAATTATTTCGGGCAACGCCAACCCCAAACTTGCAAAACATATCGGACAAAAACTCGGAGTTGAGTTGAGCGGAGCAAAAGTGGAACGTTTCAGCGACGGCGAGATACAGGTTAAAATTATTGACAGCGTAAGAGGAACGGATTGCTATATAATCCAGCCTACAAGTTTCCCCGTCAATGAGAATTTAATGGAACTTTTAATTATTGCGGACGCTTTAAAGAGAGCATCGGCAAAAAGAATAACGGCGGTCGTGCCTTATTACGGGTACGGCAGGCAGGATAGAAAATCCGAACCGAGAGTTCCAATTACAGCAAGACTTGTCGCAAATCTTTTTGCTACCGCGGGCATTACAAGAGTTTTGACTATGGATTTGCACGCGGGGCAGATTCAGGGTTTCTTCGACATTCCTGTTGATCATCTTTACAGCAGGCCGGTGATTCTAAGCTACCTTAAAGAGAAAAATCTGAAAGATGTCGCAATTGTTTCCCCTGATGCTGGCGGCGTGGAAAGAGCGAGATCTTTCGCTAAACATTTTAATGCAGAACTGGCGATTGTCGATAAAAGAAGACCGTGTCCCAACGAAGCGTCGGTAATGAATATTATCGGCAAAGTGAAAGATAAAAATTGTATAATTCTAGACGATTTAGTCGATACTGCGGGAACTTTGACAAAAGTAGCCGAGGCGATAAAAGCAAAAGGAGCAGCAAAAGTTTTTACGGCAGTGTCTCACGGAGTTCTTTCAGGAGACGCAAAACAGAAAATTCAGAATTCGTGCATAGAAGAACTCATCATAACGGATTCGATTCCATTGTCAAAAGACGGACCGACGAAAAAAGTAGTTGTTTTAAGCATTGCTCCGATTTTGGCGGAAGCTATAATGAGAATTTCAAATGACGAATCAATAAGCGCTCTTTTCTCATAAAAATAAAAAGAGGATATATGTCCGACTTAGATAAAAAAGCGTGACTGCGATTTATTTTTTGTCCGTTTTCTACAACTTCGGCGGATTTGTATCATAAAGCAGCGCGACTGTAACGACAATGTGGAGGATTTCAGTGAAGGAAGTAATTTTAGACGCGGAAGCGAGAACGACGGGATCAAAAGGGAACATTGCGGCTTTAAGAAAAAGCGGAAAAATTCCTGCGGTATTTTACGGAAAAGGCATTAAGTCTGAATCCATAGCTGTCAACTCAAAAGCTTTTGTTTCAATAATGGAAGCAAACGGAGCAAATGTCATTATAAATTTGAGCTTTAAGGACGGAAAGAAAGCGGCAATAGTAAAATCATTAGATAGAGATATTTTAACTAGGAATCCGGTGCATATAGATTTTCACGTAATTTCGCTTGAAGATAAAGTCGAAGTTTTGATTCCTATTCATATTGACGGTATTGCCGACGGGGTTAAAAATTTCGGCGGGGTTATGGAATTCATAGTCAGAGAAGTCAAAGTAGAGGCACTGCCTAAAAATATCCCTCAGAAAATCAGCATTGATGTCAGCGCATTGGGAATAGGACAGGAAATAACCGTCGCAGATTTGCCAGAATTAGACGGAATAAAATATATTCAGGATCCGTCAACGCTTATAGTCCACGTCATATCTGTCGCAGCCGAAGAGGAAAAACCTGAAGCGACAGCTGAAGCAGCGGATGCGGCGCAGCCTGAAGTAATCAACAAAGGGAAGAAAGATAAAGAAGCCGAAGAAGGAGCGGTAACAGACGCGGCGGCGACTGGCGGAACAAAAAAATAGGCGGATGCGAGGCTACTTTAATTTATGAGCGGGCAGATCAAGCTTTTCGTAGGACTCGGAAATCCCGGACGGAAATACGAAAATACTCGCCATAACTTGGGTTTTATTATTTTAAATGAAATAGCAGCATCAAAACGTCTGGAATTTAAAAAGTGGAATAATACGAGCGATATTTCTCTTTGCGGAGAGGCAGACAACAAAGTATGGTTTTTAAAACCTGCGAGTTTTATGAATCTCTCGGGAATAGCAGTTTCTTCTTTTTCAAAATATCATAAAATTAAACCTGAAGAGACATTTGTCTTTTATGACGATTTTTCAATACCTCTCGGCAGATATAGAATAAGAATGTCGGGATCGGCCGGCGGTCACAACGGAATAAACTCCATAATAGACTATATTCATACGGACAATTTCCCAAGAATGAAGCTTGGCACAGGTCCGCTCCCTAAATTTATTAACACGGCAGATTTTGTGTTGTCAGAATTCAAGCAGGAAGATAAAGAAAAAATAAATTTAATGAAAAAAACGGCTGTCAGTCTTTTTGATGAAATATGCATATCGGGACTTGATAAAGCGGTTTCAAAACTTACGAATACAAAATTATAATGATAGAAAAAAAACAACAAAGCAAAGTCTCAAAAGAATTGTATCCGAAATCGGGATGCGCCAAAGGTTTTGTCAACGGACCGTGCGGCGGATTCGCCAACGGTAAATGCGAGACAGACCATACAAAAGACTGCATGTGGGTTTTGATTTACGAAAAGTTAAAAAAGACTGGAAGGCTAGAAAACTTTCTCAATCAATATATAGAACCGAAAAAGACGCTATTTAAAAACTGACTCTTAACGACACCAATGCAATTCTCATTTTCTTATTCCTGTTTTTCACCCGCTTTTTTATACATATATTCGTTTATAGAGAAAATCATTTTCTATATTTGTGTCGCGGGAAACATCATGCATATGAGGTTTTTAATTCGCAAATTTTTAACGGTTTTTGTTCGCCCCGAAATATATAAAACTGCATTTTAACGACACATCTCTATTTCGTCAAATTACTTTTCCTCTTGCAATTCTCTCTTAGCACGAAAGGGAGAACTCTTTTTTTTCTTTTACTCCCGCAGGTAGAATAGAGCGGGCGTAAAAGTTAATATAGTCTGACAGTTTCAAGCTTTTTCCCGCGTTTACTGCAGGAAAGAGGAAAAAGTGCGTTGACATGCTGTCAAAAAAACACGCAACGGCAACGGAGCAACAAATGTAATACAGTTTTACGCACTAGCGGTTTTTTCAGCGCCGTCGCCTTAAGTCGCCATAAGCCGCCGACGTTAACTTAATTTAGACATACAATAATAAAGGAAAAATAAAAATTTGAAATTTAAAGAGAAACTAAAATCAGATAAATTTTTGATAACGGCGGAGCTGTATCCGCCTAAAGGCGTAGATACCTCTTCTTTTTTTCGCAGAGCAGCCTGTTTGTCCGGGCTTGACGCCGTAAATGTCACAGACAATCAAAGAGCTTCTATGAGAGCGGGTTCTCTTGCGATGAGCAAAATCCTGATAGACCATGCAATAGAGCCTATTTTACAGCTTACCGTAAGAGACAGGAACAGAATTGCATTACAGTCCGAATTGTTGAGCGCAAATATTTTAGGCGTAGAAAACGTTTTAATTTTAGGCGGCGACCACCCGTCTCTAGGCGAAAATCGCGAAGCAAAAGCAGTGTACGATTTGGACACTTTACAGCTTATAAAAACCGCTCGCCTTTTAGAAACAGGCGTAGATCTAGCGGGGAAAAAATTACGCGGCAATCCGAAATTCTGCGTTGGAGCAGTTGTAAACCCGTCGGCTCAACCAAGCGATTTACAAGCTTTAATGCTTGAAAAAAAAGCGAAAGCTGGAACCGAATTTTTTCAGACGCAGGCAATTTTTGACGCAGAGATATATAAGAATTTTTTTGATAAGGTGAAACATTTAAAAGTAAAAATTTTACCCGGAATAATTCTCATTAAATCCCTCGAATTTATGCAGTTTCTGCAGTCTTTATCCGGAATAAATATACCGATAGAAACACAGGACAGGATCAATTTTGCTTCCAACCCCTTGGCGGAAGGCATAAAAATTTGTTCTGAAATGATTAAAAAATTTCGTTCATTTGCAGACGGCGTCCATATAATGGCAATCGGCACGGAAGAATATATACCGGAAATAATAAAAAACAGCCTATAAACGGACAAAATGTATTGCGAGGGCGAATTATTTGACAAAGACAAAAAAGTTGAGGCAGTTCTGTTTATTCTTGTCGTTTTTATACGGACTTGCGGAAACAACTTTTTTAAATTTCTATAAAATATTCTGGAATGCGCTTCGGCAGTTTCAGTAAGATAGCAGCTTTCCGACATGAGAATGTTTCCTTAAATCCTTATATCCACATAGTTGATAAATACAGATATATTTGCTTTTGCTTACTCTCAAGACTTACGCTTTCTCCGCTTTCGCAAAAGTCATTCGTTTTGCTTTTGGGGGGAAGCAAACACCAAAGCAAAATATCTGATTTTTATTTCCCTCTCAAATCTTATACCTTCGTCTCCAAAGCGGACGCGCTTTTGTTTTCTGAGAAATGCGTAACAAAGCAAAACCATCAACTTATACTTTTGTTTCCAGCCAAAGATCACATCTGCCATTTCTACTTATGTCTTTGTTTACTCTTAAGACTTTTGCCTTTGTTCTCATATACAATAGACTCAGTTTTTAGGAAAAGCGAATAGGATAGAAAAATGATCAACTTATGTTTTTTGTTTCTGTTCAAAACTTATGTATGCGTTTCTTTACCAACCGTTTTTTTGCTTTCGGAGAAAATACGTAATAAAGCAGAAATAATTTGTTTTTGTCCATTCTCAAAGATTATATCTCCATTTCTATATATAGCAGATTTTACACCTATTTCCCCAGCAACTGTTTTTTTTGCTTTCAAGGAAGGCAAACAAAAGAGAAAAATGACTAGTTTACACATTTGTTTTTGCTCAAGTCTTATGCCCCTGCTTCCGCGGCAGCAGTTATAATTCGTTCAGTTTTTCATTTATATTGTTTTAAAAGATGAGACGCCGTTTTTAACGCGTAAATTGAAATCTATACGTCTGCGTTTACAGACTTAGTTAACTTTTGGAAGAATGGAATAATATGATATAATAAATAGTGAGAAAGTAAAAGAGGTCTTAAATGCTCTCGCTTATTTATTCCGCGACTATTAACGGCATAGAAGCAAACATAGTTGAAGTAGAAACATACATTTCATCTGGAATGCCTGTTTTTTCCATAGTAGGTCTTCCCGACGCTGTAGTCAGAGAATCGCGCGACAGAGTGGCAGCCGCAATGAAAAACTCGGGATTCGACTTTCCGTCAAAAAAAATTACCGTTAATTTAGCTCCGGCAGACATTAGAAAAGAGGGCGGCATTTTCGACTTGTCCATAGCTTTGGGGATACTTGCCGCAAATGGCAAAGTAAAAAAAGAGAACTTACAGAGATTTTGCGCCGTTGGCGAACTGTCTTTAGACGGTAAAATAAGGAAAGTTAAAGGCGTTCTGCCCATATCTTTAAGCTTGCAGGAAAACAAAATAAAAGATTTTATAGTGCCTGTCGCAAATAAACAGGAAGCCGCTGTTGCGGGAAAGGTAAATGTATTTCCCTTCAAGACTCTTGTTGAAATCGTCAAGTTTATTAACGGCGAATTGAATTGCGAACCCCATATTTACAACGCGACGGATTTAAGCGATGGCGTTGGCACAAATCATGATTTTGCCGACGTAAAAGGACAGAAAAACGCAAGACGGGCTGCTGAAATTGCGGCGGCGGGAAGCCATAATATAATAATGTCTGGTCCTCCCGGTTCGGGGAAAACTATGATAGCAAAACGTATTCCCGGAATACTCCCCCCTATGACTTTTGAAGAAGCTATCGAAACTACAAAAATATGGTCTGCCTCAGGTCGCACTTTTGCCGGCGGTTTGATAAAGCAACGCGCTTTTAGAAGCCCGCACCATACTTCCTCAGCCGTTGCTTTAGCCGGCGGCGGAGCATATCCCAAACCCGGCGAAGTGAGTCTTTCGCACAACGGAGTTCTTTTTTTAGACGAATTTGCAGAGTTCAGAAGAGATGCGCTTGAAGTTCTGCGGCAGCCTTTAGAGGACAAAAAGATAACCGTTTCAAGGTCAAAAGGCAGTCTTATTTTTCCGGCTTCTTTTATGCTTATCGCGGCAATGAATCCCTGCCCATGCGGAAATCTGGGACACAGAGAAAAAGAATGCGTGTGCAATCCTTATCAGATAAAAAAATATCAAAGCAGGGTTTCAGGTCCTTTGATGGACAGAATCGACATTCACGTTGAAGTTCCAGCTCTAAAATTTTCCGAGCTTGCAGCTTTAGACGACGATTGTGAGAATTCGGCAAGCATAAGAGAAAGAGTTATAAAGGCAAGAGAAATTCAGAATGCGAGATTTACGGGAAACGACATATACGCAAACGCTCAAATGGAATCAAAAGAAATAAAAAAATATTGCGTTTTAGACGACAAAGCTCATGAAACGTTTAAAATTGCGGCTGAAAAATTAAATTTCTCGGCAAGGTCCTACGATAAAATTTTAAAAGTTTCAAGAACGATCTCAGATTTAGACGGCAGCGATACGATTAAAACAAATCATATAGCGGAAGCCGTACAATATAGATTTTTTGACAGAACATAAGGCGGGCAGAACGGGATTTACAGCGAAAAGAAAAGTTGGTGGCAAAGACTTAAGATAGAACGCGGCGAAAAAATACATGAAAAAGCATTTAACGGAATTCGACAAGTTGATAGGCATATTTGCAACTTTGCGTTCTAAAAACGGATGTATGTGGGACAGAGAACAAACGCACAAATCTCTTATAAAACACCTGTTCTCCGAAGCCAAAGAAGTGAAAAAAGCCGTTGAAAATAAAGATATGGAAAATCTTGAGGAAGAACTCGGCGATATTTTGCTTCAGGTTGTATTTCACGCTCAGATTGCAAAAGAAAATAAAAACTTCAATATTGCGGGAGTAATAGAAAAGCTGAACAAAAAACTTGTCCGCAGACATCCGCACATATTCGGCAAATACAAGGTTAAAAATATAAGAGATATTGAAATTATGTGGAAAAAAATCAAAGAGCAAGAAAAAAACTTAAAAAAAATATAATACTAAGAAATAATTTCTTGGAGGAAATATGTTAAACAGAATTTTTTCATTGAAAAAAGTCGCAGCGGTTTTTACTTTCATGACCGCGTTTGCCAGTCGATCTTTTGCAAGCGAAGCAAATCTGATTATTCCAGATCTGTCTTCTGTCGGCTTTTTTGAAAATGCGGTTGACGGCAAAACGCTTTTGACAGCCGGTTTTTTTATTTGCGTTTGCGGTTTGCTATTCGGTCTTTACCATTTTATAAGCATCAAAAACTTGCCGGTTCACAAGTCGATGAAATCAATTTCAGAGCTTATATATGAAACCTGCAAAACATATCTTGTAACTCAGGGGAAATTTATATTTATACTCGAAATTCTGCTTGCGGCTATAATAGTTGTATATTTCGGATTGCTGCAACATTTTGAGGCAATTAAAGTCGTTACCATCGTGCTTTGCAGTATTGTAGGAATTCTCGGGAGCTGCACTGTAGCATGGTTCGGCATGAGAATTAATACTTTCGCAAATTCAAGAACCGCTTTTGCAAGTTTAAAAGGAAAACCTTTCCCTCTTTACGCTATACCGCTGCGGGCGGGCATGAGCATAGGAATGCTTTTGATAAGCATCGAACTTTTTATAATGCTCATAATTCTTCTTTTTATTCCCTCAGATTTTGCTGGAGCATGCTTTATAGGATTCGCAATCGGAGAATCTCTTGGCGCTTCGGTTCTTAGAATTGCGGGCGGAATATTTACAAAGATCGCAGACATCGGCTCGGATTTGATGAAAATTGTATTCAATATTAAAGAAGACGACGCGAGAAATCCGGGCGTTATTGCAGATTGTACGGGCGATAATGCCGGCGATTCGGTAGGACCTACTGCGGACGGTTTCGAAACTTACGGCGTCACCGGAGTCGCTTTGGTAACGTTTATAGTCCTTGCCGTAAGCGATCCCGTGTTACAGGTTAAGCTTCTAGTATGGATTTTCGTAATGCGTTTAATAATGCTCATAGCAAGCGCCCTTTCATATGGAATAAACTCGGTAATTGCAAAAGTGAGATACGCTACTGCGGATAAAATGAATTTTGAAACTCCTTTGACGTTTCTCGTATGGATAACGTCAATAGTATCAATTATATTTACTTTTGCAGTCTCTTACCTCATAATCGGCAATCTGGACGACGGAACCCTTTGGTGGAAACTTTCGCTTATTATAAGCTGCGGAACGATAGCGGGAGCGATAATACCCGAAATCGTAAAGATATTTACCTCCGTAAAAAGCGCTTTCGTACAGAACGTCGTTACTTCTTCAAAACACGGCGGCGCTTCGCTCAATGTTCTCGCAGGTCTTACGGCTGGAAATTTCAGCGCGTATTGGATGGGTGTCACAATAATAATCCTTATGGCTATCGCCTATGCAATCAGTCTGCAGGGACTAGACTCGATTATGATAGCTCCGGCAGTATTTGCTTTTGGTCTCGTGGCTTTCGGGTTCCTAGGTATGGGACCTGTTACAATTGCGGTCGATTCTTACGGACCCGTAACCGACAACGCACAGTCGGTATACGAGCTTTCGCTGATTGAAAATATTTCTAATATTGATAAAGAGATAGAGAAAGATTTTGGATTTAAACCGTCTTTCAGCAAATCAAAAATACTGCTTGAGGAAAACGACGGCGCTGGAAACACGTTTAAAGCTACGGCAAAACCCGTCCTTATAGGAACCGCCGTCGTAGGCGCGACGACAATGATATTTTCAACGATAGTTATGCTCACCGACGGTCTCACTATCGGGCTTGAAAATTTATCGATCCTGCACGCCCCTTTCCTATTGGGATTAATCGCCGGCGGAGCCGTGATTTACTGGTTTACTGGATCCTCTAACCACGCCGTAACAAGCGGCGCATATAAAGCCGTAGAATTTATAAAAAATAATATAAAACTTGACGGAAGCTCGGACAAAGCTTCAACTGAAGATTCCAAGAAAGTTGTTGAAATATGTACAAAATATGCACAAAAGGGTATGATAAATCTGTTCTTGGTCATTTTCTTTACGACGCTCGCTTTCGCATTCATAGAACCTTATTTCTTTATAGGCTATCTCATTTCAATAGCATTGTTTGGACTTTTTCAGGCGATATTTATGGCAAATGCCGGCGGCGCATGGGACAATGCAAAAAAATACGTTGAAGTTGATTTGCGCGAAAAAGGAACCGAACTTCATAAAGCTACCGTTGTCGGCGATACGGTCGGAGACCCGTTTAAAGACACTTCTTCCGTTGCGATGAACCCTATAATTAAATTCACAACGCTTTTCGGGCTTCTTGCGTTAGAACTTGCGCTAGTACTTGCAGAAAAAAAAGCACTAAACGCTGTTCTTGCGACGATATTTTTCGGCATCTCGGTTATATTCGTAGTAAGATCGTTTACGGATATGCGGACTAATGACGAAGAAAAATAATTGTTACTGTTCTTTTTTTCTGCATTTGTACGATAAAAGTGATAAGTTGGCGCAAAATGTCCGACAGCCGTCTTGGAAAAATATACCCCCCCTCCTCTCTCCTTCCAGCAGAGGAAGAGACGTTGGGGGGGGATAGCGTATGCGTATATTCTGTAAACGGATCAGTCTTTAAAAGAGGCAGTTTTTCAGCTGTTTCCATTTCTGGCAGCGCTTTTTGAATCTAAGATACTCAGTTTGTAAAGAGAGACTGGTTTCATTTGCGTTTATCAGGACAAGCAAAGCAAGCAGCCGCTATTTTCGCTCTCAAAATTCCCCCCTTTATTGCAGGTTCGGCCACAAAAACTTTTTGGCGTAAAGACGATAAAATGAAATTTTTTAAAAATACTTTTGCATTTTTACTAGTGCCTGCAGTCGCCGCTGCGGGATATACTCTTATTAAAAATCTTTTGCACTTTATGGTTTCAGCCGGAAATCAGTATATTCCGTTTTGGATAGGAATTTTATGTTATATAGCATTTCAAATTATCCTTTACAAACCGATGAAAACCTATGTATTCGGTCACGAACTTTCCCACGCGATAGCGGGAATATTAAGCGGCGCAAAGATTAAAAAATTTAATATTGGAGAAGAGTCCGGAAGCGTAGCCTTGACTAAAAGCAATATTTGGACAACGCTTGCTCCGTATTTCTTTCCGATATATACTTCCGCGATAATAATAATTTATATTTCTCTCGGCTGGTTTACCGACATAAAACAGTTTTACGGATACTTCCTTTTTCTTGTCGGTTTCTCAATAGCTTTTCACATTGCTCTGACAATATATATCCTCTCTATAGAACAGCCCGATTTGAGAATTCACGGAACTTTTTTTTCCTATGTTGTAATTTTTGCAGTAAACGCCGTAGTGTTTATTTTGCTTGCGGCTTTGATTTTTCCTGGCAAAATAACCGTAAGAGATATTTTATTGCAAATCTGCGGCAATACAGCGGGCATCTATAAATTTATATATACCGGAGCATTGGAAATATGTTCGGCATTCCGAGAGACGAAATAAAGAGAAAAGGGTTTCATTTGCTGTCTCTTATATATATATTTGGATATTGGCATCTTCCAAAAACTACAATCATCTGGGGTCTTGCCGTCGCAATCGCCATTGTCGTTCTATGCGAATGTTTAAGATTTAAAATCCCCAGATTCAACGATTTCTTCAAAAATAATTTTAAAGGTTTTTACAGACCTGAGGAAGCCGACAAAATCAGCGGTTTAATCGGCACGTTATCCGGCGCGCTGCTTACCGTTTTAATATTTCCGAACAGATATGCGGTGATCGCGAGTTTTCTTTATTTCGCGTTCGGCGATTCGGCGGCGGCTTTGGCGGGTAAAGCTCTCGGCAGACATAAGACTTTCGCGGAAAAAAGTTTGGAAGGCAGCTTGGCGTGTTTTGCAGTTTGCTTTACAATAGGACTTTTTATCTTCAATTGGCAGGTTGCGCTAATGGGAGCCGCCACAGCTATGATGGTTGAAGCAATCCCGTGGAAGATAAGCGATAATTTCTGGATGCAAATAATTAACGCAGGAATTTTAACGCTATTGTCAAATATAACGACGGCAAACTATAATCTTGCCGCATAAGATTTTTGAGAAATTTCACCTGTTTTGCAACTGTAATCCGCCGGCGACAGACAAAATCCGGCAAAGAGACAAAACTCTAAAAATTGTCCTTGCTTTCGCGATGGAAATAACGTATGTTTCACCGGATTTTCTGCCGTCAGAAATTGTCGCGTCTTTTCCAGTTCATTTCGCTATAGGGTTAAAAAAAACACGTTTAAAATGAAAAAATTTATAGTTTCGGCATTTATTTTATTTACAGTTATATGTTTTGCTCAGGCAAAAACATTTTATTCCGACGGACCTAAAGATATTAAGAAAGTTGCTTTAACTTTTGACGACGGTCCCGGCAAAGCAACCGAAAAAATATTAGAAATACTTAAAGAAAAAAACGTCAAAGCCACATTTTTTATGCTCGGCATAAGAGTACAGAACGATCCAGACGCTGCAAAAGCGGTTGCTGCGGCAGGACACGAGATTGCAAACCACACTTACGAACACATAAATTTCTACGCTTATAGAGGTAAAGATAAAACGGACAAAATAGAAAAAGAACTCTTGCGAGGCAACAATATAATCAAGAAAGCGACGGGCATTAAACCGTATTTACTCCGCTTTCCAAACGGCTATTCAAAACCCGACGCCGTAAAAGCGGCAAAAAAGCACAATTGCCATTTGATAAACTGGAGTTTCGGCTGCGATTGGAAAAATATGACCGCTGAAGAAATGCACGAGAAATACAAAAAAGCCGTAAAGAACGGCGCAATATTTTTAATGCACGATTTATGCAAAAATGAAAGAATACTGTCTTTTTTAAGCGACTTTATAGACGAGATTAAAAAAGCGGGTTACGAAATAGTTACTGTAAGCGAACTTTTAAATCTAAACCGCTGAACGATAGTTTTACAGCGGATATTTTTATCTGCAAGCTTAAAAGAAGAACTATCGTGGCAAGCAAAAGCAAAGGTTGTAAAAACCAGACAAGCTGACATTCTACAGCTTATAATAAATAATTCCCTATATTTAACATAAACTTCTTGAAACAACGAACAATCTAAAATCTTCCTTCTGTCCCGTCTGCTGAAATAAATTCTGCATACAATCCCTATTATTCTGCTGAAATTTTACGATGAATCCGCTTTGCCAGCCGATGCTTTTTTTCATCGAGCAATTTAAAATAGCAGCAAGTTCAACTGAAGAGTTCAAAAGAAAGGCTTTGCCCGGCAATGTTTTTGTAGAATAATTTAAAAGTCAATTGGACATAATATATTCAGTCGCAAGGATAACTATAGCGCCGGCAAACAGCATAAAAGGTACAAATCTGTTTTTACATTTGTGAGTTTCAGGAATTAAATCCGAAGCGGAAAGAAAAATAAAAGAGCCTGCCGTCAAGCCCAGCAGAGAACCTAGAACAGGCAGAGACATATTTTTAAACAAAATTCTCCCTAAAATTGCGCCTATAGGAGTAAAACAAGCCGTAAGAAGCGAAAAATTAAAGATTCTCTTTTTGGAAGCGCCTCTGTGCAGCAAAATACCTGAAATTGTTATTCCGTCAGGCAATTTGTGCAGCAAAATTGCAATTGCGGTGAGAATTCCTATACTATTATCCACTTCAAACCCTACGGCAATCATAAGTCCGTCAATCATAGAATGTAAAGACAATCCCACAATTGACGTCACGCCCATGTGTTTAGAGCATTCGTCATCGTGGCAGGGATGAAATAAGACAATAAACTGCAAAAAAAACATAATTAAGAATCCCAGAAGAACATAAACCATTGTCTTGGGATTCAAGCCCATACCTTCAGGTATTAAATGAGTAAACGCAAGCGTAAGCATCACGCCCGCTGAAAAATTTATTATAAAAAAAGAATTTTTTTCAGACCACTTATGGAACGCCAGCACTATAAGAGCGCCCAGCATTGCCGCGCTTGCGGCTATAAGCGAATAAATTACTTCCATTTTTTCTCCAGTTTGTTTATAGTCGTCTTATAATCTCGGATTGCGGTTTTTGCAGACGACAGACAGAGCCGTCTCATTTATTCTTCAATATTTTAACGGAATTTTTCATTAATAACACAGATTGCATCATAATTAAGATGGCAAAGAATACGCTTAAATAAGAATCTAAAAGAACTATTTTTTTTAAAACGGGAACTGAAAGCTCCATTATAATCAAAAGAGACAGCAACGCCGTAAAAATAAACTGTCCGTAAATGAAAAAACAGACAATAAGTCCGACAAACGCCGTAGACGCGGTTATTTCCGCAAGCGGTATATTTATAATTTTCGGCGGAGACGCCGCGCCGAGAGTTCTGCTTATCATAACTAAAGCCAAAATAAAAAGAACAGACGCGTTTAAAACAACCGAGACAAACTGTGCTTTTCTGAAACCCTCGTCCGTATCATTTAAATCCGCGAATTTCGTAAGAAGCGAAAAAGCGTCTGAAATAATCAAGCCCGCATAAGCGAACAAAGCAAAACTCTTAGAATAAAAAGCGCCTACCATTTGCAAGAATATCAATAAAAGACTAATATTCAAAACGGCAAGCAGATTTATAGATTCTTTCATTTTCTAAGCGGCAAACGGGTTTCTATTTTACTTCATTAAATTCATAGTCGTTTTTTTCGGTAAACTTTATAATATTTCCCATCATTTCCACAGCTTTATCGGGATACCGACCTACGGCTGTTTCCGCAGAAAGCATAACGTAATCAGTTCCATCTATAACGGCGTTTGCAACGTCGCTTACCTCCGCCCTTGTCGGTATAGGGTTTTTAATCATGCTTTCAAGCATTTGAGTTGCAGTTATTACAAATTTCTTTTTCTCTTTGCATTTCTTTATTATATATTTTTGCATTGAGGGAACCGTCCACAAAGGTATTGAAATTCCCATGTCGCCCCTTGCAACCATTATGCCGTCGCAGACTTCAAGAATCTCCATAAGATTGTCTATTCCCAATTTATCTTCAATTTTTGCAATAAGCCTGCATCTGGTATTTTTTTCCGATTTCAAAATATCCACCAACGGTTCCATGTCTGCGGCATTTCTGACAAAAGAATTTGCGATAAAATCCGCATTATGCTTTAACGCAAAAAGCATATCTTCGCGGTCTTTTTCCTCAATCAGCGGAAACTTAAGATCAGCCTGCGGAATATTTACGCCCTTATGCGTTCTTAAAAAGTAATCTATTTGAACTTCGGTAATAAGCTCGTCTTCTTTTGAAGATAAAACCTTAAGGCTAAGATTGCCGTCGTCGATAAAAATGGTAAATCCTTCTTTAATGTCGCAGAAAGAATTGTGGTAATCTATAGAAACTCTATTATTGTCTCCGACGATTTTCTTGTTTGTAAGAATAAGTTGCTGATTCTTTTTCAGCTCCACTTTGCCATCTTTAAGTTCACCTACTCTTATCCTATGCCCTTCAAGATCGGCAAGGATTTTTACATTCTTCTTATATTTCTCGTTTAAAGTTTTTACTAAAGAAAAATTTTCCTCATGTTCTTCGTAAGTTCCGTGTGAAAAATTAAGTCTCACTACAGTCATGCCGCTTTCGGACATTTTTTTCAAAATCTGAAGAGAATGCGTTGACGGTCCTATTGTACAAATAATTCCTGTCTTAGCCACTTTACAGCTCCTTTATATTTTTACTTTTATACACTCAACGACGGCAAACACTTCAAAACTTGTTTGAAATTTGAAATATATTTTCGCCGACGGAATTGAGTATATAAAAGCTTTTTAGGGCAGCTCTTAAAGACGGCGATAGCTTCCAGATTTTGCGGGGTTTGCGACCCGTCCGGAATATAAATAAATTTCCCGTTGTGCCGTTTTTTTAGAAAAATTTTTTCGTCCTTGCATCGCCTTTTCCCTTCGCCGCGTTAAAAAGGCGGACAGGATGCACAGACAGCTTCGACTACGCGGCGTATTGTCGTTTAAGCATATCTTTTTCTTTAGGAAAAATTCCTTTAGGCAGTATGAACTGTCTCCTAAAATATATTTTTCTACGGTTTTATTTAACGATAATACGTTTCTTTGCTATCAAAAATCCAGAGACTTGCAAGAATTGTTGAGTTGATTGAAAACAGCAAAAATCATTTTCTTTTAAAATTTATAATGGCGGTAAATGAAAAAAACACCATATAATTTGTAGTATTATATATAAATTGCAGTGTTAAAGTCAATTTTTCAAATTATATTATATTTTAGGTAAAAAGACACTGGAAAAACAAAAATATTGAAACTAAAGCGGCGAAAGTTCTTAAAACAAGAGAGGGACAAGCACTGCAAATTATAAAAAAAATGGAAATGCCGCGTTTCTGATCCGTCTTTGTAAAACCTGAAAAACTGTCGAGGAAAACACACCGCGCTCAAATCGAATTTTATTTATCAAAACTTTTTTTACTATAAGCCCCTATTATTTTTCGGCGGCACTTTTGTTATTTCCATCAACATCGTTTTTTTTAAGTTAACAGCATAGCTTCTTTATTTTATAGATTAAAATATAATTCTAAGCTTTTAAAATCCGTTTGATTCCCGCTGTTTTTTCACTATGATATTTCTATTTTTTTCTCATTTTTTTTAACGATTCGGCAGAAAGAAAATTAATTGGCAAACGACGGAAACCGCAAACACCAAAAAAAAGACTTTAGCAGCGCATTATTCACCGCCAAAGTCTTTAAAAAGATTATATTTTTAAATTTATTTTTATTTCTTGACGCTTTTCTTTGCCGCCTTTCTAGCGCCGACAGTTTTACTTGCAGTTTCCTTAGTCTTCTTAGTTTTATTTTTCTCACCTCTGCCCATAACAGCCCTTGAAATATCGCCTTGCACATCAAGAAAATAAAAATATCCACTTTCTTTCTTTAAGCCGAGCTTTTTCACTTTTGACGATTTACTGCTTTTCTTGTTTTTGCCTCTCGCCATCAAAGCTCTTGAAACATCGCCTTCTTTATCAATAAAATAAAGGTAGCCCGATTCTCTCTCTACTCCCACTTTCTGCACTTTTTCCGCCATTTGTAACCTCCTGTAAGCACAAACCTTTATTCACTTCAACCGCTTTTCGCACAGTCCGTACTTTCCTCAAAAATATTTTCTTTTTTTTACAGTTATTTTATCCTTAAGAAGTCCGCTGCTAACAATATCGCTAGGGAATTCACAATGTTCGCCAACTTCTAAAGTTGAATTTTTTCATTCCCGTCAAATTACATATTTTGGATTTTTTTGATCCTCCAAAATATTCAAAAAGTTTTTTTGTCCGCTATTTGATACCTTGCGCACATTTTCCACTCTTTATTCTTTTTTTATCGCTACTGTTCAACGACGAAGCCATATAAAATTTTATCATATTTTGTCAAACATTATTTTTTTAATACCAACACACAACGGCTGTAACTCTTTACTTTCTGCCGCCGTTTGACGCGCCTTAGATATTTCTAATATCAATTAATCATACACAATAAGTATCTTTTTTACCATTTTTCATAAAAATCTACTATAGCTTATAATCGGCGGGACTTTCCGCAGAGAACCGGCGCTTTTATCTACATAACAAAAGAAACTCAGGAATTCTCAAACAGACGTTTTAAAAGAAAAAACTGAAAGAGGCATAATTTTTGACGGCGGCATATTTAATTTTATTACAATGCCACAGCAAAAGATTCGCTTACTTTAGAACAGAACGGCAGCAATGAAAACACGGCTCTTATCGCAAAACGCGAACGATTTTTCGAACCTCGTTCTCGCTGGCAGTAAGTTTAAAAACAGACGCGGCGGACATTGACAATTCCTTTCTGTATCAAACTGCCGAAACAAAGCAAGCCCGCTTAATGCAAAATACCAGCTTCATTTTCATTAAGCTGGCGCTTGCGCAATATAACGCGTCAATATATTTATGAAAACTATTATTCAGCGAATATTCTTCTTTTAAGGAAACGCTTTATCATTCAGAACTTTTTCAAGCTCTTCATTTTAATTTTCTGTAATCGTTCTCTATTTGTTGTAGGCGTCCAAAATAACACGCTTTTATTTTATCAAGACTTTGCTCCGCCAAACCTTGATAAAAAAAGAACTAATTTAAAACTCTTTGACATTCTGCGTTTATCCGCCGATTCTCTCGTTCCAGCGACATGATTTTTGGAGTTTTTCTTGTTTTGGCGGCATAACTTTTTAGTTCAGCTCGCCGCTTTTTTGCTTCAGAAAGTTTATCTGATTATCTTTAGGTTGGTTACCCCGCGCGCAACACGGCTAATCGTCGCTCTCGGCGCAACGCGGACAACTCTTTGTTTCCTTCCCCCGACGAAATGACTTCGCTTTCGCTTTCTTTAAGCTTGTCGGGTAATGAGACTGACAGTTTGTTTTCTTGCGACAGACTTTCATTTTCTTTTTTCACCCGTTCACATTCGTTTCTAGAGCTTATACAAGAAACAGCTTAAACCGCCAATCGCTGCTAGCAATGTCATTCCAAAACCTATTTGCGCGATTTGCGACAGCCGGCGGCCAGCCGTTCGGCGATTTACTAGCCAGCGCGCGACATGCGTTTACCCGAAAGTACTGTATTCGTACACAAAAAGCTCTATCATATCCACACCTTTCCTATACATATTGGCAAATATATACTTTGCAACCGAGAACATTGTCAAAACGTCCGCCATTGCTCTGTGGCTTAATTCAACCTCAACGCCTATGGCATCCGCTATATCCGCAAGTCTATTCGAATCAAAGCTGAAATACTGTCTCGCGAGTTTTAAAGTGTCTATATAATAGACATTATTTACAGGCATTCCAGCCTGATAAAGTTCTCTGTGGACAAAAAGTAAATCAAAAGAAGCGTTATGACACACAACGGCATTGTTTCCAATAAAAGAAATCACATCTTCCGCAATCTCGGCAAAAGACGGCGAATTTCTCACCATATCATCGCAAATGGAGTGGATTTTAGAGCATTCTGGAGGTATAGGCTGACCTGGATTTACAAGACTTTCATACCTTTCTTCAACGCCGTTACATACTTTAAGCATTGCAATTTCAACTATTCTCGCGCCTTTTACGGGATCAAGCCCCGTAGTTTCAATATCCAAAAAAACTAAATTATCCGGCAATTTTGTAAAAAACAGTTTTACGGCAGACTGATATTTCATTTAATATTCCGCAGCTTTAAGAAAAATAACAAACATTGCCAAATAATTAAGCGCCATAGAAATTATTCGGAAATTTTTTGAAATTACGGCAGTTCCCGATTCTTCCGTTTTAAATATTGGGCAGCCTGCAGCGCAAGATCGTTTAAACAAAAGCGAAAGCATTAAGCAACGCTATAAAACAAGAGACGGAAGCGATATTAAAAATTATAAACCGTCTCAAAATAAACACAGATATTTCGCTCTGCAAAAACAGCTTGTTGACAAAACAGCAAAATGCTCGCCAAACAGACAATCACAAAAAAAACAATTCGCCGTTATTTTTATCCCAAATCAATTTCGCCGCCCGCGGCTAACTCGCAGACGGAATTCCCGCAGGCGCAAAATACCGCTTCTTTGAGATATTTCAATGCGTTTCTTTTTCTATCCACAGCTCTACGCGACGCGGCGGAAATGAAACTGCTCCCGACGGCGGGATATATTTTAACGCTTTTAAACATCTTTTTTCCATTCTGGCGAAGCCGTTTCCCGCCATAACTTGCACTATATAAAGCTTTTTTTGATTTTTATCGTTTTCAAGGAAACCTAATAACGCCTTTTCGCAGGCATCCAATTTTAAAACACATGCCGATGACGCAGTTACGCGACAACAAAATAACGCCTGTTCTTATAATGCCGTCCGCTTTTTTAAGAACGGTTTAAATTTTCGGCGACGCATATTCATATTCTCGTTAAGGCAAAAACAAAATACGTCGTTATTACCGCATTGCGTCTCAAGTTTTTATCAGGAATCTTGAAAACATATTGAAATCCTATTTTATCGATTGTCCGCTCTTTGCGCCGTTTACTTTCTCCCAGCCTTTACTCTTTAAGAGTTTTACCATATCCTGCGTATTTTTCTCGCTCGAGTGTATCACGTATATTTCAACGTTTTTATTCTGTTTTGAAAGCCATTTTTGCAACATCTTAAAATTCGCATGATCCGAAAAAGCATCGTACTTTTTTATTTCCGCGCGACTTTCCACATCGGAACGCGCCTTTTTATTTTGAAGCAGAAGTCCCGCGTTACTTTCAGTATCCACATAATTTACTATCATTATAAAAACGTCCTTTCTCGGCAGCATCTCAGGGATAAGCTGCTCCGACTTTCCTTTGCTCATATCGCCGCTTGCAGAAATTAAAATCATCTGCAAACCATAATTTCTTATTGTTCGAAGCCTTACATTTTCAGGCAGAATCGAGCCTTTCCGATACACGTCGTCTAAAAACCAGTCCGCGCGGGCCGGCGTCCCTTCGGACTCCGCCTTTTTTTTCGCAACTTCTTTCTGATATAAAACCGTTACGGCGTTGGCGGAGGGAGAAACAGAATAAATCGGTATTTTTTTTGACAATTCGCCGTCATCTTGCATAAGCTTTAGCTCGTACAAAACCTTCTGCGTTCTGTTAAAAGATAAAGCTGGGATCCAAACAGTTTTTCCCGCGGTAAGAGCTTTTTTCAAATCATTTCTGAAAAGTTTGTATTGTTTAACGCCGCCTTTAACGCATTCGCAGGCACAAGTTGCTTCCATAAAGATCAAATCAACTTTTTCAGGAACATCAAACATACCGTTAAATCTTGAATAACCGCTCCCCAAATCTCCTGAAAACAAAACTTTTTGATTGTCAATCGTGAAAATAAAACCTGCGGAACCCGGGACATGTCCGGCATTTATAAATTTTACCGTAAAGCTATCAGAAATCTTAACGTCTTTGTTATACTCTGCCGTGACAAACCGATTTTCTATTTTTTTAGTTTCTTCCTTGCAGCATTTTTTACATAACAAAAATTTAACGTTTTTTTCTTCCAAATCCTTTAAAAGAATTTCGCCGTCGGAATACTCGGCGGACTCTATATTTTTTTTACAAGCGTTCGTCCAGTGCGCCATAACTTTGCCGTTATTATATCGCGCTTTTTCTATCCGGCTTTTTGACCAGAACCACTTTCTCTTTATCAGGTCAAACCCCGCTCCGCCTCTAAAAAGAGCCAAAACAAGTTCTTTTGTGGCTTCGGTAGAATAAATTTTACCTTTAAAACCTTTATGCACCAAAAGCGGGATTCTGCCGCTGTGGTCTAAATGAGCATGCGTTAAGAAAAGAGCTTTCGCTCTAATAAGCTCAGGTTGAATTCGCAGGTTTTTTAACTCCGCAGTTTCAACGTCGGCACTGACGCCGTCGACTGCAGAGTCGGCTTTTTCAGACATAAATAGACCGCAGTCAACAATGAATTTTGAATTTTTTGTCTCCAAAAGAAAACAACTGCCGGAAACAGTTGAAGCCGCTCCGTAAGGAGTTACAGACGCGCCGGCAAAAACCGCCGACACAGACAAAAAGATGGAAAAGATTACTGAAACTATTTTTCGCATCTTACCAGAGATACTTCCAATTCTCTCAGCATATCAAATGTATCAAGGCACTCAATTTCAAACTCTTTGCAGACGTTGGGTATCGGTATAGCACACTTCTTTTCCAAATTAAGTTTTTCCATTGTAACCAGCTTATACTTATTTTTTAAAGCAAACGCTATTAGCCACGGGTCGGCATTATCATAACGCGCAAATTCTTCTATTGCCGATTCTTTATACCGCTCTTTTTGCTCTGCAGCCCACTTCTGAATTTCTCCATAAGTTTCTATAGCTCCGCCTTCCGTCAAAAAAAACTCCGGGTCTAATTTTTTTATCCACTCCTTTAATTCATCTTTTCCTTTGAGAATTTCCTCTCTTACACACTGCAAGCTAAACAACTTTCCATTTTTATGTTCGGTTTTAATAGTTTCCCAGAATCCTGAGACTATATCGAAACCATAATATTTTTGAGATTCCATAAATACATTAGCGTCTAATAAATATTTCGCAGCGTTCATAATGTCTCAAACTCCTTCCTCGAAATATTTATCAAATGTTTTGCCGTACAATCCCGTCAAATTATAAGCGTCCCTATAAAGCAAAGATCCGTCGGCAACAGCGTTTTTTATCGCAGCAGATAAATTCTTACCTATTTTGTAACACTGCGTTGCATAAAAATTTCCGCCTTTGTTTTCCTTATTTTTCCTTTCTAATTCTTCAGCATATTTTTTATAAAAATCATCAAAACATTTCTTAAGAATCAATTTAAGATTTAACGCTCGTATCGCGCAAACTATAGGACTCACTTTAAAATGTTTCGCTATATCATCAAAATTCTCTCTATATTCATCCCACTGTTTTAAGAATTCAGATTTTGGAACTAAGAATTCAGCCGCAATCTTATTGCACTTTACCTCGATTTCTTTTACGTCAGACTGCATTTTACCAAGATTAAATATTCCGCCGTCTGCGCTTAACCACAAATGCGCAAGTTCGTGGGCAACGGTAAACATCTGCGCCGCCTTAGCATCAGAATTATTAACAAATATCAAAGGAGCATACTTATCGGACAACACAAATCCTCTAAATTCTTTAACAAGCAATTTTCTAGATGTGTTGTTCCCAACAATTCCGTTAAAAATCAGCACAATTCCAATATCCTCAATTTTATCGTTTAACAGTTTAAGAGCTTCGTTCCAGTCCTTACATTTTCTCGACCAGCCGCAGTCAAGTTTCAATGTTTCTCTTATATTTTTCGCAATTTCGATCTCATCGATTTTATCTGATTTTGAAAAAGAAGCCACAAAATCCAGCGGTTCGCCGCCATTTTCAATTCGATAAGAACGCAGCCAATCCTGCCTTCTCTGCATTAAATATATTGTTTCAAGCAGTTCGGGACTCGGGTTGCCTACAGGTTCGTTGCCGGCAGTGCGATAATCTGTCATCGGCAGCTTTTCAGCAAAAGGTTCTTCCAAAAATAAATATCCGAAGGGAATATTTGCTTTTCTAGAAAAATCTTGAATCTGCTTTAGAGTAGGTTTAATTTCTTCTCCCCAAGAATCGAGTTTAGGAAACTCTCTTAAAAAAAAATCCCGACCTTTGCCCGAACGCTCTACAGCCCAATCTATTATTGGCTTCTTTATATCTATTCTGTTGCCCATAGTATTTTCTCTGTATTTTTATTCATTTACAAACAACAATTTCCCAAATTTCTTTTAACTATAAATCTTTTTTTTGCCACATCAGAGCATAATAAACATATGGAAAGCAGCGGCGTTAAAAAAGCAAATAACGAGAATTTAAACTTTAAGGCTTTGCCGTTTTAGAAGCGTCTGCAAGAACGCCTTCTTATGTCATATCCCGCCAAAATGGAATTCCGCTTTTTAACAATCAAAAACAACAGCGTTTCGGAGACATACGTTTTCGCAAGGAGCGATACGCTGGCAATTTCTGTTTACATCTTATCTTAAGGGAGCTGAGGTATGCGGCGCGGCAATAATTTTGTCTTACATTTTATCAGGCGAGGAAACGCCCAAAAGATTTAATCCGTTTTTAATTATTATCATAACGCCTTCAACAAGCTTGAGTCTTGCAGAAGTAAGTTCTGCGTTATCGGTTAACACGCGGCATTTCTCATAGAATTTGTGGTATATGTCGGCAAGTTCAGTTAAATAAACCGCGAAATAATGCGGACTCATAGTTTTTTCAGACAGCGCAAGCGTATCGCAAAACGCCGCAAGCTGTTTTATTAAATTTCTTTCTTCTTTAGTATTAAGCAAACTAAAATCTATATTTCCGATATCCGCAACAATATCGCTTCTAGCCTTACTCTGCCCAATAATAGAACTACACCGCGCATTGACATATTGAACGTAAAAAACAGGGTTTTCGCTTGACTGTTTTTTTGCAAGCTCTAAATCAAACTCAAGCTGCGAATCGGGAGAACGCAGTAAAAAGAAAAATCTGCACGCATCTTTTCCAACTTCGTTTACAACCTCTTTTAAAGTTACAAACTCGCCTGAGCGCGTCGACATAGCCGCGGGTTTTCCGTTTCTTAAAAGCGAAACAAGCTGATAAAGAATAACATTTAACGTTTCCTTGCTATAACCCAACATCTGCGCGCAGGCTTTTATTCTCGCGACATATCCGTGATGGTCTGTTCCCCAGAGATTGACAAGTTTTGTAAAACCTCTTTCAAACTTGTTCTTATGATACGCTATATCCGAAGCAAGATAAGTATATCCGCCGGCGCTTCTCTTTAAAACTCTGTCTTTATCGTCGCCAAATTTTGTCGAAGCAAGCCATAAAGCTCCGTCCTTTACATAAGCGGCGTCTTTTGCAAGCAGATATTCGCATATTTTATCAACTTCCGTCCTGCCGTTTTTATCTTTATCAACAGCTATCTCCCCTTCAGAAAACCAGCTGTCAAATTCTACTGCGAAATCTTTTAAATCTTTTTTAATCTCGGACAGAATACCCTTTACAGCTTCATATTTAAAATTTATCTCATCAATATCTCTGTTTTCGGAAACCAGACGTCTCGCGATATCAACAATATAACTGCCCTGATAGCAATCTAGAGGGAAATCAATTTTTTCGCCTTTGAGCCGCCTGAAACGAATCTCCACAGATTTTGCCAAAACAAGCATTTGATTTCCGACATCGTTTAAATAATATTCTTTCGCAACATCATATCCCAAATATTTTAATATTCTCGCAAGAGAATCGCCTATTGCGGCGCCGCGTCCATGCCCGACATGCAAAGGTCCGGTAGGATTTGCCGAAACAAACTCCACTAGAATTTTCTTTTTATTGTTTTCAGAAAAACTGCCGTATTTATCTTTTTCTTTAAGAATTTTCTCAAGTTCTTTGTAAAGAACTTCATTTTTAACGCAGAGATTAATAAAACCCGCCCCGGCTATTTCAGCTTTTTCTATAAGTTCCGGAATTTCCTTAACCGCTACATCTATCAGTTCCCGAGCGACGGCTCTTGGATTTTTTTTAACTTTTTTTGCCAAAAGCATCGCCGCATTTAAGGCAAAATCGGCGCCAATATTTTTCGGCGCAGCTTCTACGGTAAAATTCAGGCTGTCCGTTATTCCTTGCTCCCGCAAATACTTTGCGAATATATCATTTAAAGCGTTTTTTAAATCTTGTTTTATCATTTCCAAGCTTCATACTTAATCTTTTCAGGCTGCCAGCCATTTTTCGGCAGATTATTGTCAGCCGATTTGCCTACAACAACAAGAGAAAAAGCTCTTATGTTTTCAGGGAGATTGAAAAGTTTTTCTATAGCCTCTGATCTTTCTTCATCCGAGTAAACGCCGCACCAAACCGAACCATATCCTTTAGCGGCAGCCGCAAGAAGGATATTTTGCGTCGCCGCCGCGCAGTCTTGCGGCAAATATTTTTTATAGGCAATATTTTGATCCCCTACAACTAAAATCGCCAAAGGAGCCTGCAAAATCATCTGCGCGGCGCGGTGTACCGCAGCAATCTTTTGATGCGTTTCTTTATCCTTTACTACTATAAAAGAGTAACATCTTGTATTTCTTGCCGTAGGAGCAGACATAGCGGCGAGCAGAATATAATCTAAATCCTCTTTTTTAACGTCTTCATCCGTATATTTGCGAACGCTTTTTCTTTCAAGCAAAATATCCATTCTATTCCTCCCGCGAGACTTCAATATTATTTCCGGTTTTTTTATCATACCGACGAGATTTTACAACCGAAATACGCCGTCTCTTGCTTTTTCTTTCTGAATTTTTCTAAAGCAGCGTTTTCTTGAAAATGGCAGGCAACATCAAAAAATTCTCTTAACACGCATATATCATCTTGTCTTGGAATTATACCAAAATTTTTATAAGTCATACCATACATATCTCTTTCATCTTTTCAAGATAAGCGACAGACAATTCTTTGCTATAATATACACGCGCGAAAATCCGCCGCGGTATGCAGTTAAAACTTTTTAACGAAAGAATATTCCGCGACTATTCCGCCCGTAAATATCGGGCAAATTTTAAGACCGGCGGCGAGAAACAAACAAAACAAATAAATTAAAAAGGCAAAAAAGGCGTAAAGTTTACAGACAAAACATTTAATCTATCCTTTTATCTTTCAGCAGAAAAAGGCAGAAACTGGATAAAACGCACAAGAAATGAAAGAAATATTAACTAAAAATTTAAATCCTTCCCAATCGGAAGCCGTCCTTTGCACCGAGGGACCTCTGATAATCTTTGCCGGAGCAGGAACAGGCAAAACCAGAGTTATCACGCACAGAATCGCGTATCTGCTTTCTCTAGGCGTTAAGCCGTGGTCTATTTTAGCCGTCACATTCACCAACAAAGCCGCCGCAGAAATGAAAAAAAGAGTAGCCGGTTTGATTCCCCAGTCGGGAGCAGACGTATGGATATCGACATTTCACTCATTTTGCGCATATTTTCTGCGCGTTGAAGCTTCAAAAGTCAATTTAAACCCCGACTTTTTAATATATGATTTCGCCGATCAGAAAAACGTAGTCAAAGACTGCATGAAAGAACTAAATATCGACGATAAAAAATTCAAAATTTCAACAATAACAGATAAAATAAGCCGCGCAAAAGACGATTTAAAATTTCCGTCCGATGTGGCGGCAGAAGCTGAACGCGCGGGCAATTTTTTGGGAGCCGCAACGGCAAAAATTTATGAACTTTACCAGAAAAAACTAGAAAGAGCAGGCGTCATGGATTTCGGCGATCTGATAATGCGCGCTGTCTCGTCCCTGCGGAAATACCCGGAACTGCTAAAGCATTACCGGGAAAAATACAAATATATTATGGTTGACGAATATCAGGACACAAACCATGCGCAGTATATGCTTATAAAACTGATGGCGGGCGGACATAGCAATATATGCGTCGTCGGAGACGACGATCAGTCGGTATATTCGTGGAGAGGAGCCGATATAAACAATATTCTGGATTTTGAAAAAGATTATCCGAACGCAAAATCGGTAAAATTAGAACAGAATTACAGGTCAACTCCAAAAATTCTGTCTGCGGCTACCCAAGTTGTAAAACACAACAACGCAAGAATATCCAAACGGCTATGGACGCAAAATCCCGACAGCGAATCCGTATCAGTTTTAAAAGCCTTAAATGAAAACGACGAAGCGGAAAAAATCGCCGACTTAATTTATCCAAACACATACAACAACAAATATAAACTCTCAGATTTTGCGGTTTTCTACAGGATAAACGCGCAGTCCCGCGCTATTGAAGACGCTTTTAGAAGATTTCGCATACCTTACGCCATTAGAGGCACGCTTCGATTTTATGACCGCGCGGAAATCAAAGACATTATGGCTTACTTAAAACTTATACACAATCCAAACGACAACATCAGTTTCAAAAGGGTTATAAACATTCCAAAAAGAGGCATTGGAAAAACATCTGTAGAAACACTTGAAAAATTTGCGCTACTTAAAAATATGTCTATCTGGCAGGCTATGCCTTTTGCTCAGGAAGCAGGCTTAAATAAAGGACCGATAAAAGCTTTAAATTCTTTTGCGCAACTTATAAAAAATTTTTCCGGATTAAAAGAAAACAATTCCGTTAAATCGCTTGCCGAAAAAGTCATAAAAGATTCGGGATATTTAGAAGAACTTGAAACGGAAAACACGCCCGAATCTAAGGTAAAAATAGAAAATATACAAGAGTTGATTTCCGCTATCGATGATTTTGAAAGCAGTTCGTCGAACGATAAATCGCTAGCGGGATACTTAACACAGATTTCTCTGATAAGCGATATAGATTCCCTTGACGAGTCGAACGGCAGAGTTACTTTAATGACCCTGCATTTAGCTAAAGGGTTAGAGTTTGACAATGTTTTTATATGCGGACTTGAAGAAGGATTGTTCCCGATAGGAGAATCCGCTTTTAACCACAAAGAACTCGAAGAAGAAAGAAGGCTCATGTACGTGGGAATGACAAGAGCAAGAAAACGTCTGCATTTATGCTGGTCGGCAGAAAGAAAGATTTTCGGTAAAACAATATGGAATATGCCGTCGCGTTTCATTGCGGAAGCTGGATTCAAAGACGAATTTAACGAAACGGAATACAATCAAAAACAAAGTTTGCGGAGTTTTAATAGAAAACCCTTAAAAGCCGAAATAATATGCGGAGACGGCGGCGCGCCGTCTGATTGCGAGATAACAAAAGACGAGCCGCTTTACGCTTCCGACAGGGATTCAAGCCCGTACAAAATAGGGACGTTGGTCCTGCATCCCGTTTTTGGCAACGGCAAAATTGTCGAAAAAAGCGGAATAGGAAACGATTTAAAACTTGTAGTTTTATTTGAAAACGGACAGTGGAAAAAACTGCTCGCAAGAATAGCTAAGCTCACTTTAATTTAAACATCGCAGTTTTCTTACTGTTTCCCGCCGGATTACGTTAATAAATAAAAACATACAACTTTTCAGAAATAATTTTTGTTTAAACACCAGCGGCTTAGAGAGAAGCCAAAACGTTGAAAATTCAATGCGTTCTTGAGCAGGTTAGCATATAGAAACACGTAAACCGGCATATGATTTAACGTATTTTTGCACGCGAATTAACGTATTCCGTCAACACAAAAAAATAAACGCAGCAGAGTTACTCGTTGCGTTTAACCTAGAAGACAAAATCTTATGCATAAGATTATCCGCTTATATGTATGCAAGCCCGCTGAACAGAGCGGGCTTGCAAGAAGATAAAATCTTAAATGCAAAAAAATCTATTTCTATCGTACAAATTAAAATTATTATTCAAATTTGCAACTACTTTCTTAACCAGAACCAGAGCAACTGCCTAGTCCAGCGGCTATAGAAAACTCTTGGTTTACCTTTTTTATCAAGGCCTTCTCTATCATAGTCATCTTTATAATGATAGCCGTCCTTTTTATAGCCGTCTTTATCGCGGCCTTTTTTATTAAAGCCGTCTTTATCATAGCCAGATTTATGAAAGCCAGCTTGATCATAGCCGCCTTTATTATAGCCGTCTTGATCATAGCCGTCTTTATCATAGCCGTCTTGATTATAGCCATCTTTATTATAGCCTCTTTTATTATAGCCTGCTCTATTATAGCCAGCTTTATAGCCAGTTCTATCATAGCCTTCTCTATCATAGCCATCTTTATTATAGCCAGTTCTATCATAGCCTTCTCTATCATAGCCAGCTTTATTATAGCCTGTTTTATCATAGCCAGCTTTATCATAGCCTTCTCTATCATAGCCAGCTTTATCATACATTGGCGTTGGATTTGGATTTGGCGTTGACATCGGCGCTGGATTAACTTGCTCAACCTTTTCAGTAAAATCATTCACAGGTCTTACATGATTAGGCAAACTACCACAGCCAGACGACAAGAATACACACAAACACATCCATATAATTTTCTTCATATTATCTCCTAGTTACTAGGTGCAGACTTATAAATACAAAACAATCTAAAAGACAATTCATTTAAAACAGGCGCTTCTTTAATCTGTTTTAGTGTAATAGAGTCATAATAAAGCCAGAGACGAGTTACTTCTTTAAGAATGAGACTGTTCCAGCCTTGCCCGATACGAGCAATCTGTATTAATCGTATCGGGCAAGGCTGGAACAGTCTCATTCTGCTCAGGCGTTGGATTTGGCGTAAATGTCGGTTCAGGTGCGGGAGCTTTTAAAGGCTCAAGAATTGGAATATTTTCCCCGCTGCCAGCAACAACGCCCGCAGGTCTTATGCTATCAGCCAGTCTGCCACAGCCAGAGATTAAGCTTGGCAATCAAGAACAGCGATATTATTCTTTTCATTTTTTTTGCAGGGTTTTCCCAATACTTCAATTCCTATTGAGGAACATAATTATCATATCTATCAGAACCATTTTTAATCAAACAAAAAATGACACGCTCTCTTTAAAGGCATAATTGCCAAACCTGTCATAGCAACTTTCATCATAGTAGACATCTCTATGGCCATTTCTATCACAGCAAAATCTATCATAGCCACGTCTATCATAGCCAAATCTATCATAGCCATATTTGTCATAGCCATATTTATCATATCTTGAACAGCCAGAGATTAAGACTGCTATTAAGAACAGCGATATTATTCTTTTCATTTTCTTGCAGGGTTTTCCCAATACTTCAATTCCTATTGAGGAACATAATTATCATATCTATCAGAACCATTTTTAGTCAAGCTCTCTCTTTAAAGACATAATTGCCAAATCTATCATAGCCCTGCCTATCATAGCCGCGTTTATTAAAACCTGTTTTATTATAGCCATATCTGTCATAGCCACTTCTATCATAGCCATTTTTGTCATAACCATATTTATCATAACCATCTTTATGCAAGCCTTCTATATCATAGCCATATTTGTCATAACCGTCTCTATTATAGCCACTTATGCTATAGCCAGCTCTGTCATAGCCATCTTTATCATAGCCATTTATATTATAACCACTTCTATCATAGCCATTTTTGCCATAACCATATATATCATAACCAGCTTTATGAAAGCCTTCTATATCATAGCCACATTTGTCATAGCCATATTTATGATATTTTGAACAGCCAGAGATTAAGACTGCTATTAAGAACAGCGATATTATTTTTTTCATTTTTTTGTAATTAGTCCCCTTGTACTATCTATCTTAAGAAAACAGTACGCGTTTCAGATAATTCAGCAAACAGATACGAGCGGACAATCCTTTTGCTGCTTTCTCTCAGTCTATTCGATTTCAAACCGCTCTTTGTATTGTTTGTTAATATCTCCCGTACTGTTCTCTCTGTATATGGATGTTCTGCTCTCAGCGTCTCTATCTCCTCAAAACGTTCAACGGCTTTCCCGCGATTGTCTTCGAATTTATCCAGCGTATCGGCATATAATTTGGAGTCCGACTGCTCTAATTCTTTCTTGTTTAGCCCAGCTTTCCTCTCCCTTGAATCAAGACTTTCCGCCCTGCTTTTGTACCGCAAATCCCTATCGCAAGAACCGCCGCAGACAACACATATACAGCGGTTGCGGGCAACAACTGATATACGTTTATTACAGATTGTGCAGGGACTCCGCGCTCTCAACCATCTATTCTACTATCACTGTTTCTTGGGCTTTACGATTTTCGCCACACTGCCCGTCTGCGGCTGGCAACCAGCCATCAACGCGCAACACAACACGACTGCAGATACTCTTTCCATTTTGCGCTCCTTGCCAGCGTGAAGGAAGCAGGTTGTCTCTCCCCTCCGCGGCGACTTGGAACTCCGCAGCTATATAAGAAACTAACATGCAGTTCTCTGTAGTTCAACCGCCCATTCTGCGGCTGCGCCCGCGCGGACGGGTAATGCCGCTATCCGCTCATTTCTTTTATCTGTCCTGCTGCCCCTCATTTAATCTTTCGAGTTCGACGTCAATTCTGTCTTGCTGCGCGTCAGGGCAAACGTCTGCGGCTACGTTTTTACCGCCTCGCAGATTGCGGCCGGATTTGTGTTTACATCTATGCTCTGGGCAGTCTGGTTTGCTATTTCAAATGTAAATACTGCGGGTTTCTTTTAAAATGCCTTCAACATATCTCTCAATGTTTTCAGGCATTATATTTCCTCTTTGAACACTCGTCCGAATATCGCTGCGGCTAACTGAGAAGATAGAATCTTGACGCGGCAAGACTAATCATTAGTTTATCATAGTCTTTAAAAGCCAATTTTTTTATCCTACATCATAACCATCTTCGTTTTTCATTATTCTACCTGCTCTACGCTGACTACTTGAATACGTCTAAACTCTTTTTTAAAATCTTTATCATAGCCTTGCCTATTATAGCCGCGTTTATTAAAACCTGTTTTATCATAGCCCTGCCTGTCATAACCATCTTTATTAAAACCTGTTTTATCATAGCCCTGTCTATCATAGCCGACTCTGTCAAAGCCATCTACATCAAAACCATATATATCATAGTCTTCTCTATCATAACCAAAGATGTCAAAGCCGCTTTTACTATAGCCTTGCCTGTCATAACCATCTTTATTAAAACCTGTTTTATCATAGCCCTGCCTGTCATAGCCACGCTTATCATAACCATATCTGTCACAACCATACTCATCAAAGCCGTCTTTATTATAGCCGCCTCTATTAAAACCTTTTTTATCGTAGCCATCTCTATCGTAGCCGTCTTTATTATAGCCGACTCTCACAAGACCATCTATATCGACGCCATCTATATCATAACCGCATTTATCAAAACCATCTTTATCAAAACCAGCTTCATCAAAACCACATACATCATAACCAGCTCTGTCATAGCCTTTTCTATCGTAGCCATCTCTATCGTAGCCATCTTTACTATAGCCGTCTTCATTATATGTTACACAGCCAGAAATTAAACTTACAATTAAAAACAAAGCTGTTACTTTTTTCATTTTTTCAAATTAACCTCAATTCTAGAGATTGAATTTATTATAATCTTATATTTTTGATTATATATTATATTTTCGCACAGCTCAATCAACTCTCTCGGAAACTCGTCAAACTTACCGCATAACCGCTTTATTAACGACTGTGCGGAAATGCAGATATTGCGTGTTTCCTTTAAAATGTCTTCTGTAACGCTCTCAACGTTCTCGGGCATTCTAGGCTCCTATATTGCAAACTTTTTAAATACGGGTGTTTTAATTCCGAATATCTTCCTCAACAGAGGTTTCAGCTTTGACGGATTAGGTATATAGCAGTAAGCACTTTTAAGCCCATTAACCTTAACAGGTATTTCGTCAATATATTTACTTGAAACACTAGAAAAAAAATGACCATCTTGAAAATGACATAGTGCATAATTTCCCATAATATTTTCAACAACCTTCAATTTATCTACAGAGATAGACTTAATATCTGCAAATCTATAAAGCGAACTATAACCGCCATAACATACGCCAACAAGAGCAAGAGCATAAACAGCAATATTCAAAGCATAATTCGCAATTATATTACCTGTATTAATCGTAGGAAAATACCAATGCCAAGAAAACCAAGAGGAAGACACAGCACTATCAGACAAAGGCTGAGGCTCAGGTGTTGAAGCGGAAGCATTTGAAGTATCTGACGCCAGCGAATGCGGTGCTTCGCTTCCTTTATCCTCAACAACAGTACTCGCAGGTCTTCCATGACTAAGCAGCTTATCACAGCCAGACATCAGGCATATACATAAACACACACATACACATATAATTTTTCTCATTTTATACTCCAACGTTGGAAATTGAGAACCAGATATGAGGATACGCAATTACTCGGACAAACTCAAAAATAAACTGAACAGCAAGAACTAAAGCCGTAACCTTTGCAACCTTAAGATTTATTAACGATAGCAATGTATCTGCAGCCAAAAAGGCTAAACTTATTTTTGACTTAAGCAAAAGAGAATGATTTGTAAGAGCTACATGTACAGGAAAACTAAAAACGGAACTCATTCTTAATATCCCCAAAAACTTACCAAGTTCTTCATTAAACTGCGCCGACCAAACAAGGAGAGTTGTATTTACAGCATAGGATAACGCAGAATGCAAAAAATACGGGTAAACATTTCCCTTACCGCACAATTCCTCTAAATGGTCTGAGTTAGGCTTAGAGCGTACTGTTGGAGTTGGCGTCGGTGTTGGCTGTAGTGCAGAAGCGGGAGCATTTGAAGTATCTGACGCCAGCGAATGCGTTTCAACGCATTCGCTTCCTTTATCCTCAACAACAGCATTCGCAGGTCTTCCATGATTAAACGACTTATCACAGCCAGACATCAGACATATATACAAACATACAGATATAATTTTTTTCACTTCCATATTGTACCTTTTATAACATGAAAACCAAAAGAAAAAACAGCCAATGTATGAGAGGATACGCGACAAATCGGACAGCCTCAAGAACACTCTGAGTTTTATCAAATATATCATTGATTGAGGTGTTTTTTGTTATAAGCCTGTATAACGATACCAACGTATCCACAGTCAAAGAGGCTAAACTTATTTTTGGCTTAGACAAAAAAGAGGGATTTGTAAGATACACATGTACAGGAAAACTAAAAACGGAAAACATTCTAAAAAGCTTACTAAGGTTCAAACTACCTGCAGAGCAATTCACAGAGAAATGCGGTGTAGTAAGCATTGAATTTACAGCACAAGATAACACAGAATGTAAAACATACGAGATAACATTTTTTTTATTACCGCACAATTCCTCTACAGGGTCTAAGTCAAGATTAGAGCGTACTGTTGGAGTTGGTGTCGGCGGTGTTGGAACGAGCAAATTCGCAGGGTCGGACGACAGAGGCGTGTGGTTTGACTACTCTGCTGGTATCATCAAATTTTTTCAGCGTTTTCGCCGCTTTGGAGCTGCCGCGACCAGAGACTAAGCTTGCCGCCAAAAACAGCGGTATTATTCTTTTCATTTCCTTATAATTATTCCCTTCGTATTATTTATGTTGGATACGTTGGAATAGTATGCATTTCAAATAATTCGGAAATCTGTTACGCACGGACAATCCTTGCATAGGATTGTTCTGTTTCATCAGATATAAGAATCTTCCTAAAATTCATCGTTAAAAGACGAAGGCAAACTTTTCGGAATACTTCCCAGAATTGTTATATCTGCAGGAAAAATAAAAGCTAGAACTTTATCAAGTACCTCTTTGGCAGTTTTATCATAGAGTGCTGACCTCTCAGGGTCTGTTTCTATTTCAAGAGGGTCGAGCTGATTTTCTCTAACTAGGGTTATGCGTATCAGTACAATTCGAGAGGAAATATCCAACCGCAGAACCAAAAACAAAAAGAGCAACCAAACCACCAACAATTTTACAGACCAATTTGCACGACCAGAATAACCAGAATAATGAAGAGCTTTCCGATGGAACAGGCATTACCAACGGGCTAGGTGTGAGCGTTGGACTTGGAACGGGTGTCGGTATAGGCATTGAATTAATCTGTTCAGGCTTTTGAGCGACAGTTGTTGGCAACTTCAGATTTAGCATTATTAAGCGGTTTACCGCAGCCTGAGATTAAGACCATAATTAAGAACAGCGATATCGCTTTTTTCGCTGACTTATAGAGGTCATCGAAAAACATCAATTATCTTCCTGCTAAAACAGCATTTATCCCGCTCGCAAGCCATAGGCATATCAAAACGGCATTAGAAACAAGTTTAGGAACAGTCAATTCAAAGTCTTTTAGTCCTAAAGATACTGCCATCGCGATAAATGCAACAGTTACATAGCTGGCTTGTTTTTCAAGTGCCTTAGTGGATATTTCAACCTTCTCAAGGTTAACTTGTGCTTGTGTCGGAGGCAGGTTCACGGGGGTAGGAGATACGTTCACAACAGGAACCTGATTTGGCATAGCCTTACCACAACCTATAAACATCATACAGCATACTACCAAACTAACTATTCTTTTCATTTTATACTTATCCTATCCTATCCTATCCTATCCTATCCTATCCCATCGGGACGGCAGGAGTAATAACGAATTTCTTTATATTATATATTATTTTTTTAGTGAGATTGGAACTGCTTAAATCCTTCTTTGATTATTGGGCTTGGTCGCCAATATCGTCGTCTCAATCAGGTCTCTGGGAGGCTCGTCAAACTTACCGCATAACCGCCTTATTAACGACTGTGCGGAAATGTAGATGTTGCGTGTTTCCTTTAAAATGTCTTCTGTAACGCTCTCAACGTTTTCTGCCATTCTATTCTCCGAAATACTAATATCGTGCTACAGGTGTACTACAGGTGTTTTAATTCCGAGTATCTTCCTCAACCAAGTTTTCAGAGGTTTCAACTTTGACGGATTAGGTAAGTACCAGCAAATAAAATAAGAGCCTTCTTTAACAATAGGTATTTCATCAATACATTCATTTGTTTCATTATCAAAAGAATGATAGCCATAAAAATAACATTTTCTATAACCTTCAGGAATATCTTTAACAACAGACAGTTTATTTCTGCTGTCAATAGATGTAAAGCTTGCAAATCTATAAAGCAACTTATAACCGCCATAACATACGAAAGCAAAAGCAACAGTATAACCGACATATTTCCAAACTGAGCTACCTGTATCAGCAGTATCAGACGCAGGCTGAGCCTCAGGTGTTGAAGCGGAAGCATTTGAAGTATCTGACGTCAGCGGCGAATGCGTTGAAACGCCTTCGCTTCCTTTATCCTCAGCAACAGCATTCACAGGTCTTCCATGCCTAAGCGACTTACCACAGCCAGACATCAGGCATATACATATACATATACATATAGTTTTTTTCATTTCAATATTGCCCTTTTTATAAGATGAAAATCAAGAGAGAACATACCCCGAATATGAGGATACGCAACTACTCGGAAAACCTCAAGAATAAACTGAGCATACCAAATACAAGAAATCACTGAAGGATTTTTTGTTACAAACCACAATAACGATAAACATGTATCTACAGCCAAGAGGGATAAACTTGCTTTTGACTTAGACAAGAAAGAGGGATTTGTAAGATACACATATACAGGAAAACTAAAAACGGAAAACATTCTTAATATCCTAAGAAACATACTCGCACAATGCGAGGAACACTCTATTGAAATGAGAACTGAATTTATAACAGAAGATAACGCAGAATAACAAAAATACGGGACACCATTTCCCTTACCGCAAAATTCATCTAAAAAGGCTATGTCACGATTAGATTGTACTGTTGGATTTGGTATTGGCGGTGGTGTTGGAACGGGCAAATTTGCAGGGTCGGACGATAGAGGTGTGTGTTTGACTACTCTGCTGGTATCATCAAGATTTTCAGCGTTTCCGCCGCTTTGGAGCCTGCCACAGCCAAACGACGAACATATACATATACATATACATATACATATAATTTTTTTCATTTTTATTCGGACAAGCTCATAATTATCTCGTAAATCTTAGGGTTATGATATTTGTGATACACCTGCCACAATCCCAAAATCTTTTTTGGTCATCATTCCGCTTTACTTATTTTTTTGCTTCAGGGCTATATTCTCAATGTTCAAAAAATGTATTTGCTCGTTCGCAACCCTGAGCTGGTTTTCCAGCGTTGCAATTTTTGACTGAAGGTTAAAAAGATAACTATCCTTTGATATGTCGGTAGATAAATCTTTTCGGTGTTGGTTCGCTAAGTCAATATTAACCTTGTTTAATTCATTAAGCTGTTCTTGTTTACTTTGATTCGAATTTGTGAGAGCAAGATTCTGTTCATTTACTTTTGCTAATTCTGCTTTTAGTCCTGTAATTTCTAACCCCAAATTGATTTTCTCTGCGTCCTTAAACTTCACCGCATTCTCTAGCATTTCAATTTTGTTCTCAAGATTGAATATAGTTACATTCTTGTCGTCCAAAGCTGCCTGCATAGTATCTATTAATCCGGTGGTTTTGTTAGCTTCGGCGGGCTTATAGGAGGGTTTTTTTTATAGGCGCAGAAGTTCTGCTTTTAACGCCGGAAAGAATATATATAGGCGGTTTGGCACTAGATTTGGAACTAAGTACTGCCGGTTTAGGAACCGAATGTCTAAGCTCCATTTTCACTCCTACCTCTTGGTTAAACGGGATAAAGACATTGTCCCCTTCTTCCCTTTCGTGCATGACAACATATTCGTCCTTACCTTCATATTCTCGTGAGACTTTTGGCACATCTGATATTAATGGTTTTGGTTCTTTATCTGTTTTATCTTCCTCTTCGTTTATTTCCTCAGAATAAGAGCTGGTTGTATCTTTTGGTTCTTTTGTAGAAGGAGTTTCAGATGGTGTTTTAGGTATAACTACAGGTTCTGGTTCCTTGTCAGGTTCAGCGGGTGTTTTAGGTGTCTTTTTCTTATCGGTGTCTGCGGACTTAGATTCAGGAGCTTTCTTGAACTTGCTCGTTATCCAGCCCCATGCACCTTTTGCTTTCTCGGGTACCTTAGCTATTCCCTCGTACATATGCTGATGAACGCCATAGTGATATCCAACAGCACAAAGCACAGCAGCAACAATAACAGCCGTGAGTGGCTTCCAATGATTTCTTGCAAATCCATAACCTGATTCAAGATAACTTTTTGAGGTTTCCAATACTTCGGACGCCTCCTCTTGTAATTTCTCAACAGAAGCAGATTCTTTATTGTTACCTAGCGGAGC
>NZ_JAIXMW010000021.1:0-2761 GCF_020328115.1 Candidatus Endomicrobiellum agilis | reverse complement strand
AATACCTGGAATGAAACCGCCTGACTTTTTCATATTTTCAGCAATGTCTTTTGGATTAAAAGATATCGAGTTATAAAAATAGCAGAAGAAAATAACAAGTCCAGCATAAATTAAGCTATATATAACTGACCCGCCGTTAAACCATTCTAAAATTTTCTTAGCAATAGGAAAACCAAATATTGTCCAATTTGGAGCAAATTGAGCTATGGTCAAAGGAGCTGTTAGAATAGCCACAGAAAAAATAACCGCTATAACGCCAGATTGGTCAATTTTTATAGGAAGGAAAGAAGCTTGTCCTCCATACATTTTCCTGCCGACCATCTTCTTGGCATAATGAATAGGAATTCTTCTCTGAGCAGTTTCAACCCAAACAACAGCAACTAAAACGCTGACGACAATGGCAGTAAGGGTTAATACATATAATATTGAAATTTCTTCCATTTGAACAAGTTTAACAATGCTCAAAACAGCATGAGGAAGCCTTTCAACAATGCCAGCAAAAATTATAAGCGAAATACCGTTGCCAATACCTCTTTCTGTAACTTGTTCACCAAGCCACATTATCAAAACAGTACCCGTAAGCAAAGTTGTAATGGTTAAAAATATCCAAGACCAAGATGGCTCTAACACTATAGGCATGCCAGAAGGAGTTGGAATTTTTGTTATCATCATAGTAAGCCCAAAAGATTGAACAGCACCCAAAATAAGAGCACCATACCTTGTAATCTGCGTAATCTTTTTTCTTCCTTGTTCACCCTCTTTTGCTAACCTATCTAAATAAGGAATTACATGGGCGCCCTGCATTAAACTCATGATAATGGACGCGTTGATGTATGGCATGATGCCCATAGAAAAAATCGACATCCTGTTAAGCGCTCCACCGGAAAACATGTCTAAAAAGCCGAGCAGTCCATTAGCCTGCGCAGCAAATAAAGACTTTACAGCCTCAGCATTGATGCCAGGAAGAGGAACAGTAGCTCCTATTCTATAAGCAACAATAATAAGCAATGTGAAAAGTACTCTTTTTCTTAACTCAGGCACTCTGAATATGTCACCAAAACTTTTTAGCATAATTTATCCTGTTATCTTTCATTTCCAATTTACTAAAACTTGACATTTTAAAATCTAAGTATTTACTACTTTATGAATCTATACACAACTGTCTCTAAAATAAAAAATAACAGACAAAGCTTTTTGCGCTTATATCCTTCTTTTTTCAACTGCTGTCTACATCTTCTTTTAATCGTTATTTAACAATTTCAGCTTTACCACCTACTGCAGTGATTTTTTCAATTGCAGACTTTGAGAAAGCAGCTACTTTAACAGTTAAAGCTTTCTTAAGCTCGCCGACGCCCAAGATTTTTACAAGCTTTGCCTTTCCTGTAAGTCCAGCTTCTTTAAGAGATTGAGGTGTAACTTCTACACCCGCATCAAACTTATTTAAACTTTCAACATTGACAATTTCGTATTCTTTACGGAACTGATTATTGAACCCTCTTTTAGGAATTCTTCTAAAAATAGGCATCTGCCCACCTTCAAAACCTATTTTTTTTGCTCCGTCGCCAGAACGAGATTTTTGCCCCTTACAACCACGGGTAGCAGTACGCCCATGTCCAGAAGCAACGCCACGTCCGACAATTTTCTTTCTATGTTTTGAGCCTTTTGCGGGCTTTAAATTATTCAAACCTATCATATTTGCGCAGCCTCTTTCTCTCTGATTTTAGCAACATATTCTTTTGAACGAAGGGCTTTAAGCGCTTCTAAAGTTGCATACACTACATTAAACGGATTAGAAGAACGCATCGACTTTGTAAGAATATCTTTTATTCCTACAGCTTCAAGAACAGCTCTTACTGCTCCGCCGGCGATAACTCCAGTTCCCGGAGCTGCAGGCTTTAGAAATACCTTGCCCGAGCCTGAAACACCAATTATCTCGTGAGGGATTGTGCTGCCTTTAAGCTGCACTGAAACCATATGTTTTGAAGCTTGCATACTGCCTTTTTGTATTGCAGCTTGCACTTCGTTTGCTTTGCCAAGACCACAACCTACTTTACCGACTCCGTCGCCTACAACTACCAAAGCGTTAAACGAAAATCTTTTTCCGCCTTTAACAACTTTTGCTACTCTGTTAACGGCAACAACAGTTTCTTTCAAGCCATTATCATTTTGTTGTTTAAATATTTTCTCAGCCAACTTGTCCTCCTAAGACTTACACGCTGTATTCTTTTCTTTAGCATACTTTATCTTAAAATCTAGAAACGCCTTTGGCGGTTCGCTTAAGAATTTCCATTGGGAACCAGCAAATTCCGTTAAAAATCTAACCCGCCTTCTCTTGCAGCGTCTGCGAGAGCTTTAATTTTTCCTGTAAACTCATACCCTCTGCGGTCAAACACAACTTTTTTAACACCTTTTTGAGACGCTYTTTTAGCTATCAGTTCCCCTACAGACTTTGCCGCCGCGACAGTATCTGTAWCTTTCAACTTGCCTTTAAGTTCAGGAGACAATGTTGAAGCTGACACCAAAGTGGTACTTTTACTGTCGTCAATGATTTGCGCATAAATATGCTTATGTCCGCGATGAACGCTTAAACGAAGTCTTTCTTGCGTTCCCTTAATCTTATTTCTTACCCTTTTAACGCGATAATCAAACCTTTTATTTGAATCTTTCATCTAAAATCCTCTATTTTTTGCCTGAGCCTGCCGCGGCTTTTCCGGCTTTTCTTATTATCTTTTCACCCAAATATCTTATACCAAAACCTTTG
>NZ_JAIXMW010000006.1:0-159282 GCF_020328115.1 Candidatus Endomicrobiellum agilis | reverse complement strand
TTGAGTACAAGGAGAACGAAATAAAATGATAATAAAAAACAGGGCAACTCTATGGGATAAAATTGCCCTGTACGCTTTGCGGCTATGCTCTATGCTCTTTATTTTTGTAAGCAGAAGAATGTTCTTGTTACTAAATTATACAAAAAAATGAAAAGAATGATATCGCTGTTATTATGACAGAGATTAATTTAAGGACGCATAAATGAAAAAGATTATATGTATATGTATATGTATATGTATATCGCTGACGGCGGGTTGCGGTAAACAGCCTCAAACAAAACCTATGCCAAACGTTGAAAAACAGCAGATAGCAACCAGCAAAGAAAACAAGAAATTGGATACTGCGGAAAAAGAAGGCAAAGGAGTATCCGAAGTTTTGGAAACCTCAAAAAGTTTTCCGAAAGCGGCCTATGAATTTGCAAAAGAGCATTGGATAGCTATTACAGCTGTTACTGTTGCTGCAATTGTGCTTTGTGCCGTGGGATATAAGTACGACGTATTTACTAAGGATTTTTGGGGTTACGTAAAAGACAAGTTTAAAAAAGCCCCCCCTGAAGAGAAGACTGGCGATTCAAAGAAAAAGAAGCCGCCAGAGAAACCGGCAGAGGAAAAGAAAGACGAATTTTTACAATCTAAACATAAGGAAAGCATTCCGAAAAAAACAGGAAAAAGGAAAAAGGAAACTCCGCCAAAAATAGAACCAAGCTCTTTTCAGATAAAACCGGACAAAGACAAAAAAAAGAGATGGGACGAAAATAGCTATTCCGAGAGTGATGAAATAAGCGACAGCGAATACGAGGAGTTTGAACTGCCTAAAGCAGAAACTATAGAAGCTTCAGATATTTCTTCTGTTCCCGAAACAGTAATTACAGAGGTTGACAGAAAACATAAAAGAATAACTATAGCAGGATATAAGGAGAAATACCCCGAAGCATTTAAAAAAAAAGAGGTAGTGACACCAATTTAACAAGTACAATCAGAGAGTTTTGGACGAAAGGAACTCAGAACTGTTTCATCTTGAGAACAAGTGCGCAATGCTGGAAAGTCAGGTGCAAGATAAAGAAACAGAAAATATCCTGCTAAACCTAGAAATAAGAAGTCTTAAAGCACAAATGCAGAGTGATAATCAAAATGTGCTTAACATTATGCAATCCAAGCAAGAACAGATTAATGAGATGAACAAACGTTTTCTGGAAATGGAACAACGTCAAAATAAAGACCGCTCAACAATTGTCAGTTACGAAAATACTATTTCTACTCAGAAAAATACGATATTTGCTCTAAAAGACGAGATTACGAAGCTAAATAACCATGTATCATCCTTAGAACCAAAAGTTAGATACTATGAAAAGGAACTTGCAAAGTACACAAAAAAGTGACAAAAAAAAGATTTTGAAATTATTGACATACAGTTGCGCCTGCTGTGCGATATTTTTGACGCGTGGCAGGTGTATCACAAATATCATAACCCTAAGATTTACGAGATAATTATGAGCTTGTCCGATTTGTTACGTATCCTCATTTTCTTCATATCTTGCCATGATGTAAAAAGTGCAATATAAAAATGAAAAAATTATATGTATATGTATATGTATATGTATATGTTCGTCGTTTGGCTGTGGCAGGCTCCAAAGCGGCGGAAACGCTGAAAATCTTGATGATACCAGCAGAGTAGTCAAACATACACCTCTGTCGTCCGACCCTGCAAATTTGCCCGTTCCAACACCATCGACTAACCCAGCAAAGTCACCCGCTCTTAAACCTCAGTCCTCGAATGCTCCCGCTTCTGATAAGTCTGACTTAAATCCTGCAGATGAATTTTGTGGTAGTGAAAAAAATGCTGACTTGTATTGTTTGCATGCTTTGTCATCCGCTTTTGCAAATGCGGTTTTCCTTTTAATTTCGGGACTGTGTTCTTCGCATTGTGCGAGTATGTTTTTTATGATGTTAAAGATGGTTTCCGCTTTTAGTTTTCCTGTACATGCGTATCTTACAATTCCCTCTTTTTTGTCTAAGGCAAAATTAAGTTTAGCCGCTTTAGCTGCAGATACATGTTTATCGTTATACGGACTTGTAACAAAAAATCCTTTAACGATTATGCGTATTTGCAATATTCAGTGTCTTCTTGAACTTTTCCGATTTCTTGCTTATCCTAATGCTTTCGGTTATTTGCTCTCATGATTTTCATGCTTTAAAAGGTGCAATATTGAAATGAAAAAAATAATATCTGTATGCTTATGTATATGCCTGATGTCTGGCTGTGGTAAGCCGTTTAGGCATGGAAGACCTGTGAATACTGCTGTTGAGGATAAAGGAAGCGAAGGCGTTCCGACGCATTCGCTGACGTCAGATACTTCAAATGCTTCCGCTCCAACTCCTGAGCCGAGTAAGTCTGCTCTGCCTGCGTCTGGTAATGTTGATACAGGTAGCTCAGTTGGGAAGATTGTTCTTTGTGTTGTTGCTCTTGCTGTTATTACTTGTGTGGTGATATATAGACGTGTAAGCCCTGAAATTTTTAGAGATGTTAATGTTGTTCCTAAGGCTAAGTATGTGGATATTCTTGTGAATACTTCTGAGCAATTGGAGTCACAAGGTTATAAACGTTGTTATTATGGTTATTCTTCCTCCACTTCTTATTTTTGGCGTTTTTTTAAGAAGGTAAAGAAGACAATTTGTCATTGGTCTTATTTTGATTTTGAAACGAGGCTACCGATTGAAGGAATGCCTGATTTTTTGTGTGAGGCTTGTTTGTCTCCTGGGTTTCCGCTTTATTATAAGCCTAAGCCTAAGCCTGAGCCTGCACCTAACCAATAGGAGCCTAGAATGCCCGAAAACGTTGAGAGCGTTACTGAAGACATTTTAAAGGAAACACGCAACATCTACATTTCCGCACAGTCGTTAATAAGGCGGTTATGCGATAGGTTTGAAGAGCCTCCCAGAGACCTGATTGATATGTGCGAAGACATAATAAGTAAGGTTTACAGCTTAACTGAAGTACAGATGCAAAAGGTGTCGGACAAGACCGACGAAATTACCGCACACATGGAAACGCTGGTTGAATTGTTGCACGAAACAAACAACAAGTCGCCCGATGACTTGGCTACGCTGATAAAAAAATGTAATGATATAAGTCAGCGCGTAACAAAGATACGAGCGTACGCAGATGTTGCTCTGCATAGCAAAAAGATTTATGGCGACATGTTATTCCAGGCATGTTAGATAACAAAGAACGAGAAGTATGCATCAAAAATCAACAAATGTGCATAGACTACCTTAATGCACTGAATTGTATGTTCTGTCATATGTCGCAGCTAGGCAAAATGAAAGACTCAAAAATATTCCTGAAACCAAAGTTTGAAATAGATGAAGATTGCTATAAAATCGCTTGATATTGTTTGTGGGTGCTTGCTTCATTGCTTTCGTCTGTGGGCTTCTGTGGATAAAATGAACGAATGGAAAAACGACCACATATATAGGTACAAGATAGTCATCGTTTTAATGGGGGGCATGATGAAAAGGAGTCCTTATACCGAGTCATATTCTCGCATACTCACTTACTTAATTATCGCAACTGTCGTCATTGTACTAGCACTGTCGTCCTGTTCGAAACACGCAATCAAGCATGTCGAGCCACTGCCCAAGCCCTCCACCAACACCAAGAAAGCAGAAATACCAGTACCCACACCAACGTCCTACGTATCGCCAACACCAAAACCGCAGACAACACCCGCGCCACTGCCGACGATACCACCAACGAGAACAGACGAGTCATTAGCCGACGTACCAAGTCCGAGCATAATCAAGCGAGTGTTCAGCACTGAGAGCTGTCTCAGACTGGGAGTCTTTCTAGTAGTAGCCACATTCTTTAAATTCGTGGCACAAGAACAGGGATTCCGAGACTTTCTTCTGGGTATGCTCATAAGAGGTTGGGAGCGGCTTGTCCGTAGTGGACTACAGCAAGACCCGCACCACCCAGACGAGCTACTTGACATACCCGCAGAACACCCAGAAGAAGAAGACCATGAACCACACGCCCCGTACGCGCGCTTATGGGACAACCCAGAGTGACGCTATCTAGTTATAACAAGGACATCGCTGGCGTGTGTTGACAAGAGGCAAAAAAAGGTATGCATTTTTGAATTGTGTTGCCTCTAATTTGCATTAGAGGCACCGCAAATCACACGCTTTTTTTTACTCCCTTTTTTGGGTACGACCAAACCAAAATTTGACTTTTTTGCAACTTTTTGGCTAAAATACAGTTGCGACATAAATCGGTCTCAGGTTTTGGAAAAAAAGGCGACCTTCGGTTTTTTAATAATTGATTATCATGGTCTCAGCCGAGCGTGAGGCTAGAAAAAAGCAATTTTGTATAATCTCCCGCCTGTCCGCATAGGATAGGATAGGATAGGATAGGTGTGGTGTGGAAAAAGCAATATCGACTATTTTAACGTTATTACTTATATCGGGTTGTGTTGCTCCGCCTCGTCAACTATCCACGTCGGACGCTGTTGCAGATGTCTCTGATTCGGTACAAGCAGAGCCGTTACAAAAAGCACCTGACTGCACATGCCCAAAAGCACCAGAATGCCCTTGCGCACAACCAAAAATCTATTTGTATTCAGGATACTTAACTGTATCATTTTTGTTTTTAGCCTTGCTTACCGCAGGGCTTATTCGTAGGTACAATTTTGCGGCGGATATGTACTGCTATTGGTTCACGCACTATTATGAAGCCGTTGCGAAATGGAAAGAAATCTGCAGTAAGCAACTTGCAGAAATACAAAGGCTCAAAATGATAATTGCCCAGATGTCCGAAGATTAGAAATAAAAGAGACCCGCGCGGTGTAAAAAGATAAAAAGGATTTTAGATTTCGTTATTACTTCCGGAGGAATAGATATGAAAAAATTAGTATCGTTATTATTATGTATAGTCTTAATCTCAGGCTGTGGCAAACAGCCTAACAAATCTCAACCTGACAAAGCTGATAACAAAAATGCTAACCAGCTGAGACCATCACCATCACCATCACCATCGCCATCGACAAGCCCAACGCCTACACCATCGCCAACGTCGTTACCATTACCTGAGGAACAGTTCTCAATCCCTGAATCCTCTGAATACTCAAAAACTAAAATCGGTACCGGTATAGCTGTTGCTCTTATTGCTCTTTTCATATTTTGTAAATGTGGTTGCTGTTGCTGTTGTAAAAAGGGTTCTGATAAGTCTTCTAGTAGCGGTAGTAAAAAATAAAGCACCTCTAAACAGTTTTCCTCTTATTGGTGGCCAAGCCCAATAATCAAAGAAGGATTTAAGCAGTTCCAACCTCATTAAGAAATTTGTTATCACTCCTGCCTGTTCGCATAGGGCAGGAGTGATAAGGTTAATAGCTGTGTCCTTAATAGCAATTTTAGTCCCTGGCTGTGGTAAGTCTGCTATACCTCAATTATCTGAGCCTGAGCTGCTACCACTATTTGAGCCACTACAATAGTATGAGTCCGCTCGATTCAGACTCCGATGAGGATATTAGGGTTGATAGGGACGCCTTCTTTAATAGCGTAATTAGAACAGCTGGTGTATGTGCTTTTGTTTTGAATCTTGGTAGCAATGTTCCTCTATTAGATTTTGTTGTTGCTGTCTACTTGCAGACAGGGTTTGCTCTTTGGGTGGCGTCTTTTGTATATGGTTATCTGTTTCCCAATGATACGTCTTATAAGAACTCTTATTGGTGTAAGTGTATTACACTAGCGAAATTCAGTATAAGAGCATGGTTAGCAGCTATGTTCGTCAGCTGAATCCTAGAACACATCTCTCTGACATACGAGCAAAATGAAATCAAAGAAGAGACTATTAGAATGAAAAGAAATATTGTAATTTTGCTCTGTCTGGTATTCTTTACTCAAAGTACTTTTGCTGATTGAGATATTTGGTGTGATGATTGCCAACGTCAGCGTGATGAGTGTTATGAACATAATCTGGGTTAGCAGAAGTTGCATAGAGCTGAAACAAGTAAAATTGGGAAGTTAGAAGCTCTAAATAGTGTGTTAGAAACTCAAAATGAGAAGTCGCAAGCTGACCACCAATGGACTAAAAAATGGCTTAAAAGAGGAGCTGCAGTTTCTGGTTTTGTTGTTCTCTTGAGTGGCATTTTTCATTATTGCCAATCTCGCCGAATTAAATATTACAAATTGCGCTCGACTGATATTAGTGACCAAGTCCAATAATCAAAGAAGAATTTAGGCAGTTCCAACCCCACTAAAGAAAATAATATAAAGAAACTTGTTATTCCTGCCGTCCCGATAGGATAGGATAGGATAGGATAGGATAGGATAGGATAGGATAGGATAGGTGTGAAAAAGCTAATAGCTGTGTTTTTAATAGCAATTTTAGTCTCAGGATGCGGTAGACGTCCTGCACCACAGTCCTTATTAAATAATACTTCCGTTTCTGTACCTTCAAATATTCCCTTGCCGACATCAGCACCAAGACCAAACATTACAGACCTGCCCGCACTGCCCGAGCCTGTGGAAGAAACCAAGCTAAAAATCCCGTGGGCAAAGGTCATTATCACCACTGCGGCATTGGCATTTCTCTGGGGATTCGTACAAGAAAACAAAGAGCTTCTAAGAGACCGAATCAGTCGGCTCGGTTTCTGGTCGGATGTATATTGGGCGGATTTCAAGGCAAGCTTGAAGCATGGTTACTATTGGCTCTGCCTTAATGGTCCCGGAGTGTATAGTTGGCTACCAGAACCGAAGAACGACCCTGAATTTGATGAGTATAAGACGGCTGAGTGGCTGTCAAGGCCTGTCACACCGACCGTGGTATATAGCAGTCGGCCGTATGTCAATGAGTACTGGTGGAACCCGCCACCGCCACCAGAGCTACCACCACCAGCACCAGAGCCAGTTCTTAATTTGGAGACACCGCCAAATGAGGTGTTGGTCAGAACGACTAGAAGAGGCGCTGGTGCAGGCGAGAGACGAACTTAGAGAGGTTATGGTGGGGCTGTATAACCCTCCGCTGACGCCAAACCGCATAACTAGGAGACACAGCTACGCAGGCAGGAAATATGACAAGCTCGACGACCCACTTATGTTCGAGCGGAGCGAGTGGATTCAATGGGCGAAAGACGATACGGACATGCCCGGAGAAGTATGCCCGGTCCCTCGTGGCACATGGGCGGCAATAACCGCAAAAGATAAGGAAATCCGCTTTGACCTGAAGTGCCGCAAGCTAGGACTTAGAGACCATAAGCTAGTCAGAAGGCACAGCTGCGAAAGCGAGGGCAGGGAATGCCTAGACTTTTCGGGGGCAAAGTTATCCAAGCCGAGAGCCTATACGTACGAGCCTTCGAGTAAAATCTCTCTCGAACCTCAGCCACCGCTGAAGCCCCTCCATTTCCTGACATTGACTAGATACCTCAAAAGATGTGTAGTATATCTGTAGTTAAATTTTAATGCAAGCCGAGCCAATATAAAAACTGTGGATTTATTTACGGCGGCAGAGTTCTCTTTTATAGTTGTTATATTCGCTTTATTTTGGGGGTATCTTCATCGCCGAAGTTTATTGCCCAAGTGTAAGAAATTGGCTACATACGCCCGTGTTTTATTAACTGCACTGCACCGCGTCCGTACATGCCAATATCTGCAAGGTACAATTGGTACAAAAAACCGCTTGAATATACAGACGAACCAATGCCGCCGCCGTTAAAGTGGGTCAAAGACGAAAATGGCGTGTGGCGATTATCCAATGCCGTTTTGCCAACCGCAAAAAGATACACAAGTAAAGACAGAGATAATGGAATACTTATAAGCGGCCTATACCTGATAAAAATGCTGAAGAAGTAGAAACAAAATTTCCAAAACACGAGCAAGAAAAAACAGAAATAGGGATAGTGTGTATAGAATGATATCTATATTTGATAAAGATATAAAAGGTGCAATATGAAAATGAAAAAAATTATATCTGTATGTTTATGTATATGTCTGATGTCTGGCTGTGATAAGCTGCTTAATCATGGAAGACCTGTGAATACTGTTGTTGAAGATAAAGCACCGCATTCGCTTCCGTCAAATACTCCAAATGCTTCCGCTTCTGTACCTTCAAACACTCCCGCTCCAACACCTGAGCCGAGTAAGACTGCTCAGCCGTCTGATAGTGCTGATACAGGCAGCTCAGTTGGGAAATATGTCGGTTATTCTGTTGTTGTCATTCTGTCCGTTATTGTCGTATGTTGTGGCGGTTATTATGGCGTTTATAAGCCGCTTTATAGATTTGCAGATATAGATATTAAGCCTTTTCTTGAGGATTTATTAGATGAAATTCCTTCTGTTAAAGATATGCCTGAAGGTTGTAAAGAATGTTATTTTAGTGAAGGTCATTTTTTTGATTTTGATACAAATAAATTTATTGAAGAAATCCCTGTTAGTGTAAAAGAAGGAACTTCTGGATTTGTATTACCTACTTACTATTATAAACCTAATTCGTTAATGCTGAACCTTCTGAAAACTTTGTTAAGAAAGATATTCAGAATTGAAGTACCGAAGTCCTATTATGATAGATAGGAGCCTATAATGCCCGAAAACGTTGAGAGCGTTAGTGAAGACATTTTAAAGGAAACACGCAATATCTACATTTCCGCACAGTCGTTAATAAGGCGGTTATGCGATAGGTTTGACGAGCCTCCCAGAGACCTGATTGATATGTGCAAAGATATAATAAGTTCAGTTTACAAGACTGAGGTTAATCTGAAAAAATGAAAAGAATAATAATTGTAAGTTTAATTTCTGGATTTATTTCTGGTTGCGTAACATATAGCACAGATGTTTATGACGCAGAAGGCTATTATAAACATAGCTTTAATAAAGCCGGTTACCGCACAACAAATCGCATAACAAGTAAATGGAGTTTTTGGAGGTTTTTAGATTTTCTGCGGGACATGGACATATAATGAAATTTAGATTAGTCGGTATTGATGAAAACGATAAACTGCATTATCATCTCGGCGAGGGAGTGTACAGCTCATGTCCCGATAAAGCGAAAGTTTACGAGGTTGAAGATAGGACATTTGTAAACGATAACGCATTCATGCAGACTGCTTTTTATTACACGCTCGCAAAAGAAAAAAAAGAGAGGTTCAGACGAGTGTTTAAAGAGGAAATAGAATGACAGAAAACGCCGAGAGCATCGCTGAAGATATTTTAAAAGAAACACGCAATATTTACATTTCCGCTCCGCACAGTCGCTGATAAGGCGGTTATGCGATAAGTTTGACGAGCCTCCGAGAGAGTTAATTGTGATGTGCGAAAATATAATAAGTTCAATCTACAGGATTGAAGTCAACTAAAAAAAATGAAGAAAATTATATGCACATGTTTGTGTATATTCTTGGCGTCTGGCTGTGACAGACTTCACAATGGCGGGAACACTGCGAATTTTGACGCTGTTAGCAAAGTAAGTATTCCAATCTCCGAGCCTTCAATTACACCCACATCCACACCAAAGCCGGCACCCTTTCCAACACCAAAAAGCCAATGCAGAACAGAAAAGACATAACCTCACATCATGGAACAAAACGACATAGGAAAGACGCAGACGGAAAGCCGCAAAGCGCAGGCAAAAGTTGTATCTAACCAGATAAAGGCAAAAAAGAACTACCTTTACCAGACAGGACTCCGAAAGAAGGTCGTAGAATTTCCTGAAGATGAGCAACCGACCGAACGACAGAACCCGTCCGAGAACACAGACCAGAACTCAGAATCAGCAGGAGGAGCGTAGGTGTATAATAAAAACAGAAAGGATAAAAAAAATGAAAAAGAAATACCTGTTTTTAATACCTTTGAGGGCATATTTTTTGAATTTGTATATCTTTGCAAACCCAATTCGTCAAAAGAGATAAAACTCTTGAAATCTCTGAAAATTTGATTGAGGAAAAAAATAGGAATGTTTAGGAAATAGAATGAAAAAATTATATGTGTATGTTTGTGTATATATCTGATGTCCGGCTGTGGTAAGCTGCTTAATAATAGAAGCACTGTGAATACTGTCGTTGATAATAAAGGAAGCGCAGACGCTTCAACGCCGACGCCGACGCCGACACTGCCACTGCCATCAACATCAAATTCCAGCGCCTTCGCAGAATGAAACTAATCCGCACCTGCCCGATAATGGTAAGCCTTCCTCTTGGATTTCTTGGCATTGGTATTTTCCTATGGTCAATACAGGTAACTCAGTTGCAAATTGTGTTTTGAATTTTGTTGCTTATGTTGCTTTGCTTGTTATACCTTATAGCGGTTATAGGTTGTATGAAGGCAGGAGCAGAACATATTATCACGCTGCTAGTGAGCTGCGTTCTTTTAAGCGCCGAATTAATCTTTCTAAATATGCCGAGCTTGGTTATAGGATTTGTGAATTTTATGAATATCCTGCCGGTATGAAGCAGCCTTGCAGGTCTTTCCCGCAATGGATATTTTATTTATAAGGAAAAGCCTGTAAGACCTCTTAAAAGAACTATTTGCAATGTTTACTATAAAAACCTTATAAAGCGCATTGAATTTATTTATATATCTGAGCCTGATTTGTAAAAAGAAAATAGAATGAAAAAAATATATGTGCATATTTGTGTATATTTTGGGTGTCTGGCTGGCAGCCAAAAGAGCAGATTGTTCATAAAGATTTATCCGCTGATTTACCTACTGATAATAACCTTCATAATGACAAACCTCAACTGACAGAGGCTACAGCTAATTTGCCTGCTAAGAATTCTGCGATTGGTGCCGATAATCATCTTGTCAGCGCCGAGCTTACAGCTTTGAGCTGATATGCCGCCCAATATATTTGTTTGTTTGTAATTTTGGACTTTATTATTTAAAAGATAAATTTGAAAGAAAGTTATCATCTGTCAAAAAAGTAGATATTAATAAAAACAAGCCCGCGTCTGTGACAGTGACACAAAACAAGCAAAACGTGAAAAAGAGGCAAGAAGCCGGGAGAAACAAGAAAAACAACTATTGCGTCGTCAGTCTGTAGCCCGGTACTCATCTTGAATGGTTGATAGGGAAATTTCATACTATTCAATGTTTATTAGAAAAAACTGCTCAATATAAAGATAAACCCGCAGGCGACCCATAGGATACAAATATTAAAGAATGTAGAGCAAGATATAAGAATGCACACGCAGAATATTATGAATAGAAGTCTTTGATGGACAATTTGGACAAGGAACAAAAAAAAACTAATAGAAAACTCGCAGAAACTGAAACTTGATAATCCTGATAAGTATAAGAAGAAGAAGAAAAAATAATATGAGATAGTAAGTTGGCAGAATTGAAACAGACGCTTTAGGCACTAAAAATACAACGAAAAAAAGAAAGGTATCGTAAAAAGTAAAGAAGTGGAACAATGAGAAAAATTATAAACAAAGACGTTTTATTTTTATACCAAATTGCGGGGGCAGGATTTGAACCTGCGGCCTTCAGGTTATGAGCCTGACGAGCTACCGGACTGCTCCACCCCGCGTCTTGTTTATATTCTTTTGTTCATACTCTCTTGATAATTATATCAATATCCTCGTCTGTCTGTCAAGCAAATCATTTTAGGACGGGCGTCTCGCCCGCGATGGAACCAAAATCATTGTTCAGCGTTTTGTCAAATTACTTCTTCAAGTCTTTTATTGCGCGCATACCCATACGGCGTCGATTATTTTAGCGTTTCTTTCCCTACTGGCCAGATACTATGGCGTAAAAAAGCTCTTTGGGAGAAAGGATATAGCCTGTTCCGTTAAAAATATAACTATCACTTAAATTAAGATTAACATTTCTAAAACATCTTAACATTATTTATATCTATGGTCCCGCTCGTTATATTTCTAAGACTCAGTTCTTCTTTATCTTCTCCTTATCATATTTACAAATAAGGGCAACACCTTTTAATCAGCCAATCAATATCTGCCGTCACTAGAACGATGACTGTGATTACGGATGGTCACTCAATAGCAGTCTCTTCCTCTTTAGGGAATAAACTGCACAAATGGCTAATTTCTTCTTCTGAATAAATTTTTACTTCCTCTTTCTTTACTTCCTCTTTCTCCTGAAAATTATCGTGCCGCTGCTTTTGTCCACAACTCAAAGAAAGCAACGAAAATATAACTATCAAAATAAACATTCTCTTCATTTTTATCCGCTTTTTTTATTGCTTTCATTGCTTTTGTAGTTCTCTTTTTGTATGTTCAAAAGATTTGTTCTTCAATTTATATATGTCCATTGCCAAAAGTCCTCCCACAACTTCAATACAGCTAGATGAAACGCATATTAATTACAGTCCCTTTTTACTTCCTTCGGGAAAAAGATAAAACGATATTTTCCAGCTAGCCTTTTCTGAAAAGAATAATATAAAATTATATTCGTGCAATCGCTTGTCTCAAAAATTGAGAAGAGTTCCGCGCGACAAACGCAAGACAAACGCGGATATTTTTAATACGCAATTTTTGTACAATTCTACAACTCGGTCTTTATATATACGAACGTTTTTTCAACGGTCTTTCATAAAAATCTTTGCAAATATACTCTTCTTGAAAATAATGGCTTTATGCGGACACATTTCGTGACAACAAAAACAGCTTATGCATTTTTTCGCGTCAACATGCGGATATTGATTAATCCCAGGACGTATCGCTCCTGCGGGACACGACCTGATGCAAAGCATACATCTCATACATATTTTTTCATTCACGGCTGCTTTTATCCATAAGAATTTCCCAAAAATGCGTATTATAAATTTTGGAAACAAATCCAACTTTCTCACGGACGGGAACTTAAATTCCTTTAAATTAAAGCTTCCTCGTTTTTCGCCTAAAATTTCAACCGTGCTGAAAACACTTTTTGTCATCTTTAAATTTTTTAATATGTCGCTGTTCGATATGTCGTAACCTAACATATCTAACAAATACGCATCAAGAACGGCAGCATCGCAAGAAGCGGCAATTAAATCCGTTTTTCTCACCTCGCCGGCGCTCGGACCGTTTCCTTCCATAGAAAGAATACCGTCGACAAGAGTAAATCTTATTTTACTTTTGAAAAACAAATAAATGTTTGTAAGTAAATCCGCAAAATCTTTGTTTTTAGACGCATACTTATGATATTCCACTTTCATAAGACCCGGAACTAATCCATAAAGATTTTTTATACCCGCAGAAAAACTCATTAACGTATGTGTTTTTAATTTCGGCAAACTGATTATTCCATCACAATCCAAAGCGACATTTGAGAAATTAACCCTTCGTATATTTTTATCGTTAATATCAAATTTTTTTGAACCTGCAGCTTCAAAACTCATGAGTTCAACTTTTTCTTCGCTGCAAACTTTTTCCATCTGTGTCACTTTCCATAAATTTTTTATGTCTCTTACATCGCCGCCCGGACTGTCGCCAACCACAGGAACGGCTCCTACTTCTTTTACAAGTTTTATAATAGCTCTTACAATTTCAGGATGCGTTGTCACAGCTTTGGACGGATCTTTAGGGGCTAAAAGATTGGGTTTGATAAGAATTTTCTCCGACGGCTTTATAAAAGCAGATACGCCGCCTAGGAGATTAACCGCTTCCTTGACAGCATTATTTACCTTATTGTAATCGTCACATTTTATGAGACTTATTTTCGTCATCGGCATAAAATTCCCAAAATAAAATTTCTTTCACAGTATCGGCTTTCATCTATTACATTTTAAAAGAATAAAGCAGCTTCTCCCTACAAATTCCTGAAAAAACCCGATATTTCAAAACCTTAAATCTCTTTTGTTTAGCTCTATAATAACAAACGATGAAAAATAAAGAAAACGACAAACGTTCAAATATTAAGATAAAAAACAACAGATTCGCTATGCGATTGCATCGTCTTGCTTATTCATTTTTACAGATATTATTTTTGAAACACCGTGTTCTTCCATCGTTACGCCGTAAAGAATATCCATCATCTCCATAGTACGCTTATTATGCGTTACAACCAAAAACTGCGTTTTAGCAGAAAACTCTTTGACCATAGTATTGTATCTGCCTACGTTTGCGTCATCTAGCGGGGCGTCAACTTCGTCTAAAATACAAAAAGGCGAAGGTTTAGCCATAAAGAAAGCGAAAAGCAGAGCAACAGCGGTTAAAGCTTTTTCGCCGCCGGAGCAAAGCGAAACATTCCGCAGTTTCTTTCCCGGAGGTTGAGCATAAATATCAACGCCACTCTCAAGCAGATTATTTTCATCAGTAAGCATCAGGTCCGCTTCGCCGCCGCCAAAAAGTTTTCTGTAAAGTTGTTTAAAATTTACCCTTACAACGCCAAAAGTCTCTTTAAAGTTTTCTACAGTAGCCTGATTGATTTTTTTTATAACTTGGTGCAAATCATCTTTAGCTTTCAACAAATCCTGTTGCTGCGTCAAAAGGAAATTATATCTTTGTTCCAAAACGTCATATTCTTCCTGCGCCGCAAGGTTTACAGCGCCTAAAGATTCCATTTTCCTCTTTATTTTCGCAATTTCTTCGCTGTTTGCTTCAACGCCGTCAAAGTCATTCTTAATCTCTTCATAGTTTTTGCCATACGTTTCGGCAAGTCTCTTTTTTAAATCATTTTTCTGATACTCAAAATTCTTTACATCAACCTGCACGGCGTTTATCTGGTCGCTTAAACCGTCAACTTTACCGCGTAAATCACGCCATTCGTTTGTCTTTGCGTCCAGCGCGTCCTGCAATGTCCGCTTATCCGTCAAAGAAATCCGCATCTCGGTTTCTTTCTGCGCTTGCCGCTCGTATAACCGTTGTATTTTTACTGTTTCCTTTTCTTGAGAAGCAAGCAATTCTGAAAGCTTTTCACCGTTTTCTTTTATTTTACTTTCGGCATACCGCACCTGCCGGCTGATGTTGGCAATATTATCAAAGACATACTGCCGCCCTTTCTGCCTGTTTTCCACTTCGGCAACTTTTTTATCCCAATCGCTTCTGGCGTTCATCATCAGAGGGGTGACGAGTTCTTCTTCTTTTCTCGCCGAAAGTATATCGTTCTCAACAACTTTCAATTCTTCGTAAAGTTTATTTTCTTCATCTTTATAATTAGCAATTTTTGTTTCAAAAGCAGACATTTTTTCATTAAAAGACGCAAGTTTCGTTTTTTGTGAATTTATTTCTTCTTTGTGTCTGTTCATTTCAGCGGCAATATTTTTTATACTGTTTTTCTTTTCTCCAATCCGAACGTGTTTTTCTTCGATCTGCGTTTTTATCTTTATTATGTCAAAACCTAATCTTTCCTTTTCAAGACGGGAATTTATTTGATATTCGTTTATTCGCTCTATCTCAGATTGAATAGAAGAAACGCTGCGTTTAATCTCGTCAGACTCTTCATGAAGTTTTTTTATCTGCTCTTCAATCAATACAGGTTTTTCAAAAGATATTTTTCCACCGCCTTGAACTACGACCTCTCCGTAAATTTTATTTCCAGATATAAGAGTATTAGAACATAAAAAGCGGATTATTTTTTCATCTTCAGGATTATACCTCAAATATTCTATAAGTTCGGTATATTCAAGAGGAAGTCTTATATTGGGCGTTTGACGAGAATCGGAAATTTTTTCGGCAACTATAAAAGAAAGTCTGCTCAAACCGTTGTCTTCCAAAAATTTAACGGCTCGTTCTGCTTTTTCTGAAGTCTCACACACAAGATAATTTAACTTTTCGCCTAAAGCCGATGCTATAAGTTCAATTTTATCGTCATCGGCGTCAATTAAACTGCTCACGGGACCTTTTGCAATATCTCCCAAACTTAATACCGCTCTTATAGATGATCTCACAGGATCCTGCTGATCAAATTCTTTTAAAGTAGTTACGCGAGCCTCATCAGAAGCAAGAGTTTCTTTATATTGCGATAAACTGTTTTCCAGAGTTTTTATTTTCTCTTCATTTTCTGAAACAATTTTGTTTATTTCTTCTCTTTTGGCTCCGAACGAACGCAACGATTCGTTGGCGGCGACAAGTTCGGTTTCAATATTTGCAACCTCCAGATTCGCCGGTTCGATATCATTTTCAAGTCTCGTTATTATTCTCTCTAAAGAAGTCGCGTCTGCATCTAAATGTATTTTTGCTTCGGCAAGTCCCGTTTTTGAATTAAGCTGCCGCTCTTTTTCCGACTTAAGTTCTGAAATTTTTGAGCGAATCGTATTTTCTTTTGACTCGAATTCTAAAAGTTCCGCTTTTATCAAATTATATTGCCGTTCTTTCTCTCTATAAACATCCTCAAGACGGGCAGCTTCCACAGACAAAGAATCGTCGCCGGCGTTTAAAGTTTTAAGCTGCTCTTCCATCTGAACAACTTTATCGCGGTTCGTTATAAGCTCCCGTTCAAGTCTTTCCTGCTCGGTCTTTATTTCGGTTTCGCGCTGCGCCGCATTCTGTATTACTTGGTCGGCAATACCTATCTGCGTTTTTACTTCGCTTAAATCTCTATTTATATTCACATACTGTTCATTTTTTGTGTCCAAAACAAGATGCATTTCTTGAATTTCAGCATCAAGCCGCATCATAAAAGCATTATCTGATTCAAACTTTTCTATTTTAGGATTCAGCTCTCTCTTTATTCTTTCTATTTCGCTGATGTCGCAGGTTATTTGCCGCACTAAAGAAATGGTTTCGTATTTTGCAAGGTTTTCACGGCATTCTTTATATTGCTTTGCTTTTTTCGCAGCCGAATCCAAAGCCGTTATCTGCTGGTTGTGGATTATAAGAGCATCCGATAAACGAGACATATCAACATCAATTTTTTCAAGTTTCCTTAAAGTTTCTTCTCTTCTCGCTTTATATTTTGCTATTCCGGCGGCTTCTTCAAACATTTCTCTTCTGTCTTCAGGTTTTGCCGTAGTCAAAAAGTCAACTTTTCCCTGTTCGATTATTGAATAGCCGTCATGTCCTATACCGGTATCTAAAAACATATCTCTTACATCCTTAAGCCTACACTGCGTTTTGTTTATGAAATATTCGCTCTCGCCGCTTCTGAACAATCTCCGCGTCACAGTAACTTCAGAATAATTTATAGGCAAAACATTCTGCGAATTGTCAAAAGTAAGGGAAACTTCAGCCATTCCGGTAGTAGCTCTCGTCTGCGTACCGCCAAATATCACTTCCTGCATATTGGAACTTCTCATTGACTTCGCTTTCTGCTCCCCAAGACACCAGCGTATAGAATCCGATATATTGGACTTGCCGCAACCGTTAGGACCTACAATACCAGAAATACCAGGTTCAAAATCTAACACCGTCTTGTCGGCAAACGATTTAAAACCGCACAATTCCACTTTCTTTAAGTGCATTATATTATTTCCCCACAGACGCAGACGATTCAGATTCTTCGCTTTCTAAACTTCAGAACTTATACTCAATATTCTTCAGATGAAAGTTCTTCATAATCCTGTCTCAATTTTTTCTGATAATCATCACAATCCTTATCTTTACAAAAAACCTTAATAAGAACAAAAACCGAACAGGCAACAGCAGAGACCAAACACGCTTTACCCCAATTTTTGCATAGACAACTTTTTTCTTTTAACATACTTCACATTTCCTCATTCCCGTTTTCCAAACGACGCTGTCCGGATATAATAATTCAATAATTCACGCGACAACATCATATATCAAATTGAGACATCGGATATCGATAAAAACCCGTAAAATCGCGCGATATGTTTGAACACAACCGCTCTCTAATCACATATTTTTATATAATCTTGCCGGTCATATCCGGTTTGGACATATAAACGCGCAACTTCTAAAACAGTCGAAGTTTTCTAAAAAGATCAGCGGAGCAATACACACAAACATACTTAAAAAAACTCTAATTACCGTATATCAAATACCTTTTATAAATTCTGGCTTTCATCATTTCCGCACTACGCTGCGTCATTATATTGTCGTCAAGTATCCATGAAAGTTCACAGTGTTTATAGCCCATTTCAAGAGCATTTTTTAAACCTTTTTCATACATAATGGCTTCAATGCCTTTATTTCTATATTCTTTTATAACGCCCATAACCATAAGTCTCAAATTGTCTATTTTATTTTTGTAATATAAGAATTTAAAAATTCCAAAGGGAAAAAGTCTGCCGTTAAGTTTTTTTAACACATAATTGTAATCAGGAAAAGAAATAAGTATCCCTACAGGCGTCCCCCCTACCGTAGCTATTATTATCATTTGCGGTTTTATAAACTTTTTTAATTTTAAGGCAAGCTCAGCAAATTCTTCATTTGTCCAAGGTACAAAGCCCCAGTTTTTTTCCCACGCACGATTATATATTGACATCGCAATCTTCAAATCCTCTTCAAACGAATCTTTTCGCATAGTTCTTATTTCTAACGTCGGAAGTCTCTTTTTCGCCAAAATGACAGCTCTCTCAAGTCTGATAATTCTTGAATCTTTCGTAATGTCCATATCATAAGCGTAAAGCTCTTTTATTTTTTTAAGACCGCACTGTTCAGCAAGACGTAAATAATACTTCGGAGTGTAAGCCATCGCAAGACTCGGCGGTATATCGAATCCCTCCGACAAAAATCCACACTCATCATTCGTCGACGGATTCATAGGTCCCATCATCTTGTATATATTCTGCTCTTTAAGCCAATTTTCCGCCGCGGAGAAAAGAGATCTTGCCGTTTCAATATCATCATGACATTCAAAAAAACCAAAAAAGCCTCGCTTATCGCCCTGAAAAGTTATATAGTTGTAATCTATTATTGCCGCAATTCTGCCGACGACGTTGCCATTATCATCATAAGCCAAAAAAAGCTGCTTTTTCGCGTGCATCCAAAAAGAGTTTTTACCTTCAGAAAGTATATTTGCGGCATCTGAAATTAAAGGCGCTACCCATGGGCTGTCTTTTGAATAAATTTTCCAAGGGAATCGGACAAACTGTTTGAACTGTTTTCGAACATCTACTTTAACTATTTTCATCTTATTTTTATGCACTCAGCAATTTTCCTCTTATATATTTAAACTGCTGCGTCAATTTATTCTATAATTTTTTTTAAATTTTCAAGAATAGAACCAGTCACCGACGGAATGAACAATCGCCATAGCTCGTTCTTATTATCGCCTATTTTTCTGGAATTGTGGGAGCCAGCGGGAAAAGTAAACACGCTTTCGCTGAAAAATACCCTCAGCATTTTATTTTAAAGCGACCAAACCATTTCCAAAGCTTAAAAGTATAACTTGTAAAAAAACAACTTCATCTTACTTAAAGCATAGAATATATAGAAGTTTTGTATCGTAAAAAAATTACAGCCCCCGCGTTATATTTTTAATAGTTGATAATTCCAGCTTTATTTAACCGCCGGTGCAAACCAGAGTTTAAAAGCCATAGCCTTAGAGATATCAATATTATTCCATAGTCGAAACGCTTTTCGACTACTTCACCGACTTTACCCATCACGGCATAAGAACGTATTTCGCCAACAAACAACACCGTTTCGCACTTCCCCGCAAGTCTTGAAATTTCTCGGAAACTTACAATATCACTATCCGCATTTAAAAATTCCGTCGACTCAACATAATTAATCCCTTCCCTTCTACTCAAACTGTCTTTTAAAATCTGGCGGCGGACGGCTTCTGCTATTGCGGCAAAAGATAAACAGCAATCGTCCATAGTTAAAGCATAATCAATCCGCTTAAAATTAAAACTGCATTATGTTCTGCCGACTCAGTTTTCTAAAAATATGAGCAATTATCCTGCTTTTTTAAGATTATTTGCAGCACGCAAACTAAAACACTTTTTGAAAATATCAGCGTTCGCTTAAAATTTTTCATCTCGCAAAAACAGTTTCAGAAAAATTTATTGTTCAAGTACCAATTATATGTTATTTCAGAAGCAACTTCAAGAGAAATAAACCTAATATTTAAATCATTTTCGGCAGGTTTGGTGACCGCAATCCAATACTTCTGAAGCATTTCCGCAATTTTCTGCCTGTTTAACACCGCAGGCTTTTTAGTTATATAAGATAAAGACTCCGCCACTATTCCTACAAATTTAAAAATAAAATCCGCAATAGGGAGAGGAATTGTTTTCACACCGATAGAAGACGATATAATTTTGCCTATTTCCGACCATGTATATGCAGCGGAATTCGCAAGGTAATAAGTATTATTATCAGTTTTTTTGTTTCTTAAACACGCCGTCACGGCATTGGCCACATCTTTCACATAGACAAGTTGTAACAATCTTTTTGTAATTGTCACAGGTCTGAGGTGTTTGTATATCAAATTAAAAAATATAAAAATATCTTTGTCTCTCGGACCATAAACAACGGCGGGTCTTAAAACTGTGTATGGAACTTTTCCACAGAGCATTCTTTTAATCTCCGACTCCGCTGCAAGTTTGCTCAAACCGTAATCCGAAACCGGATTTTCTTTATTCGTAAAATTTTTAACACTTGCAGATATTGACGGTCCCATAGCGGCTTGCGAAGAAATAAATATAAACTTTTTTAAAGCTGGATTTAATTTTAGAACTGCCTTGCATAGATTTTTAGTGTTTTCAACGTTCCCCTTGAAATATTCGTCTTTTCTGGACGCGCGCACAACTCCCGCACAGTGAACAACAACATCAACATTTTTAACACTTATCTCTGAAAATTCTTTATCGCCTAAATCGCCATATCTATATTCTATAGGTAGATTTTCTATCCACCTCAAATTCGATGTCTTTCTTACGGCACACACAACGCTGCATTTCGCTTCAAGCAACCTCTCAACAACATGACTTCCTACAAAACCATTTGCACCCGTAACCAAAACTTTTAACATCCGCTCCTCGTTCAATCATATATAGCTAACCAGTCTTTGTAAGGGCAATCGGCTACAAATTACCTTACTTAAAGCCGTATTCCTAAGGCAAATCTTCATTTTTCAACTATATCTTCGCTCTTTTCCAAAAAAACTTTTATAGCCTCCCCAGCAACTTTTGAAGCGCAAACCGTTGCATTACCGCCGACACAGCCTCCTTCGCAACCCATCACTTCGATTAGGTTTCCTTCTGCGCATTTTTTATCTTTAACAATTCTTTTCAACTGTTTGATTGTTTCTTTATTCAAACCGTTAATTACATACGGTCTTGCCAAATCTTTCCCTTCAAGAAGTTTCGACACAGCGCTTACGACCCCGCCTGTAACGCCAAAACCGCGTCCCTGTCTTGAACTTTCAATATCAAATTTTTCTTCTTTACAGTCCTGAACTTCAATATCTTTCACGTTAAACAACGCCATCAGCTCTTCATAGTTTATTACATAATCAACATTGCCGTTTTCCTGCGCCTCTTTTTTCTTTGAAACACAAGGACTTATAAAAACAACTATAGCATCTTTGTGTTCGCTCTTAACTTTCTTCGCAATATAGTAAAGAGGCGTATTAGTATTTGAAAAAAACGGTTTTGCTTCGGGCAAATGTTTTTTTATAAGTTGATAATAACTCGCACAGCAGGAAGTTGTTATAAAAGTCTCGCCGGATTTTATTCTCTCTTTGAACTCCCTTGCTTCATTTATTGTGGTTGCGTCCGCGCCCTGCGCAACTTCATACGCATCTGAAAAGCCGGCTTTTATTATTGCGGATTTTAACTGATAAATATTCCCCGTAAACTGTCCAACAATTGATGGAGCAAGCAATGCAATAACTCTTTTGCAGAAAACAATATTTTTTAAAACGTCAATTATCTGACTTTTTTCGTGAACAGCACCAAACGGACAACTCATTATACACTTACCACAATATATACAGGTTTTGTAATCTATTTGCGCAGTACCATTTTCATTTTTTTTGATTGCGTCGACGGGACATGCATCTTCGCAAGGAACGGTTATTTTTACAATAGCATTATACGGACAGGCTGTAATACACATTCTACAATTTTTACATTTACTGCTATCAATTACCGACTTTCCGCCAATTATGCTTATCGCACCGAATTTACAAGACTTAGAACAGAGATTCGCCACACAGCCCTGGCATAAGTCCGTTACGTAAATTCTGCGGGGAACACAACCTTTGCAGGCAGCTTCGACGACCGCAAGAGGATTTTCTTCAGGTTTTTTGCGCTCAAGAGCTTCTTGCGCATAATTTGACAGGTCAATCGCTTTATCATCGTCCTCTATTGCAAAGCCCAAGCCAGCTATAACACGGTCTTTCAGGACTGCGCGTTCTTTATAAATACAACACCTGTATAAAACCTTACTGCCTTTCGGTCGCATATCAAAAGGAATAAGCCGCACGTTTTCTTTAAAATCACGCGAAAAAAACGCTCTTATAATTCTTTCTAAAACCTCTTTTTTTAAATGTATCTCTTGATTATTGTTGTTCATTTTCTTAGTTTTCTTTTTATAATCTGAAATTCGTTAAAATTATCCTAACGCAAAATCACCAATGAGCATTTGACATTTTATTCGTTATCGGCGGATATTTTTTCAACGACAGTTTTAAACCAAATTTAGAAAATACTCCCTCTTTTGTCATAGCCCATTTTATCATTTTTTCGCCTCTCCTTACTACTATAAATCAACTCAATACTCAAAATTTAGAGGTAAATATAAAATAGCAGCGCTTGGAACGTAAAAGAGACACTGCTGGACTATTTAATGAAAACAGACTGAAGCAAAGATATGGTGCGAAGTTTAGAAAAAAATTTGAATAATATTGATAAAACCACGCGCAGAGAAGAGATAAGTATCAAACAGCAAATGATACACAATAGACTTGCATCACGACACAACAAGTCTAGAGAAATCATATTGAATTTCAGAAATTTGTAGAAAATAGCGGTTGCGCACAAGTATGCAAAAGAAAATGCGAGTAGAAAAGGGCTTGAGCGATTGGTAAAACATTAAGACAAAAGCAGCAAAATTATCTTGAATGCCATAAAATGTTTTGATGATTAAAAGACTTCAGGAAAATTTTGATATTTCTTGAAAAGATAGAGAAGAAACACATAAAGCGGGGATGAGAATAACAACCAAAGAAGTATGGCGTTTTTAAAGCAAAAATAAACTGCCGCCGCAACAGCGGAACAAACAACTGCAATATATACATTTGTTTGAACAAACGGTTAAGAAGCTATGGACAAGACAATAAAGGAGAAAGTTGGAGAAACGGTATAATCACCACAATTGAAAATTATGGCTAAATAGGAAAGGCGGTGATCATTTATTCGCTACTCAGTTTATTGCTGCAAATTTGATTTAGATTACCGCTTGTTTCTCTTGCGGAGAATCTTTTTTATCTTTATATTGGTTAAAATTATAATTTTTGTCGCTACTCCGATGAAAAACGAACGCTTATTTTTCACAGCGAAATAATAATTAGAACAAGAAAAGGAGTACACTCTTGAAAATATCCCGAATCTGAGGTTAACATAAAAAGAGCGGTTTTATGACAATGTTTTTTTGTAAATGTATAAAGAATTCGACATCAACTCTGTCCTCAAACATCGGGAGGAGAACAATGATTGCGCACTGAGTCGGCGCGGAAAACGTTTTTGAGCTGTTCGCTGACGATAACGGCTATCATTTTCAGCGTTACAGTAACGCAGTCGGACATGATTTCCCATGCAAACGCGATGACAACAACTATCTCTCGGTGTTACGATAACCTTTTATTATGTGTATACACAATGTTAGCTTCATTCACACTGTAGAGCAAAAGAAAAAAAGCTTGAAGAACGCAAAGTTGTTGCTTAGGTTTATGAATATCGTTTTAGCCGCATCCGTTTGAGATTACGCTTTATCTATCACGCCGATAGACAATCGTTTCAAAGTCACTACTGTCACTTCCTAGAATGGCAACGACTTAACAGAGAGTCACTTTACGCCAGCTTCGGACGACCGGCACTAAGCCGCGCTTATATACAAAAAAACAGCTATTTCCCGAAAATTATTTAAACTTCTCCGTTATAAGCCTTAATAAAAATATTTTTAATATCGCATATTAATGGATATACGGGATTTGCTCCGGTACACTGGTCATCAAACGACTGTTCTGCAAGTTTGTCCAATTTATCATAAAAATCTTTTTCCGATATCCCCACATCTTTTATTGAAAGCGGGATTTGAATACTTCTTTTGAGTTCTGTTATTGCGCTAATTAACAAATTTACTTTTTCGTCGTCGTCTTTGCCACCAAGATTTAATTCGTCAGCAATCTGCCCGTATTTTGCCTTAGCATTAGGGAACTTGTATTGCGGGAATACAGCTTGTTTTCCGGGACGATCTGTCGCATTATAGCGGATTACCTGATTGATAAACAAAGCATTTGAAATTCCGTGCGACAGGTCAAACGTCGCTCCAAGCTTGTGAGCCGCCGAGTGGCATAAACCGAGAAACGCATTTGCAAAAGCCATACCCGCAAGAGTTGACGCATAATGAACTTTTTCTTTTGCAACCGGGTCTTCTTTTCCTTTCGCATAAGAACGCGGAAGATACTTGAACAGCAATTTCACCGCTTCTAAAGCAGGCGGATTTGTAAAGTTTGTAGCAAATGTAGACACATAAGCCTCAATCGCATGAGTTAAGGCGTCAATACCTGATGCCGCGCACAAACTTTTTGGCATAGAATCAACAAAATCAGGGTCAATAATCGCCATATTCGGAGTTAGCGCATAATCTGCAATAGGGTATTTGACATGAGTCTCATCATCAGTAACCACCGCAAACGGCGTCACTTCTGAACCTGTGCCGGAAGTAGTGGGAATTGCAACCAGCTGCACTTTATTTCCCAATTTGGGAATTTTACAGATTCTTTTTCTGATATCCATAAATCGCATCTCAATATCTTTAAAATCGGTTTCAGGATGCTCATACATCAACCATATCATTTTCGCAGCGTCAATTGGAGAGCCTCCGCCAAACGCAATAATCAAATCAGGCTCATAAGTCCTAATTATCGCTAACGCTTCATTTATTGTAGAAATAGTGGGATCCGGTTTAACATCAAAGAATATCTGGTAATTAATATTAATTTCCTCCAACACTTTCGTAATATTATGAATTATACCGGAATTGAACAGAAATCTGTCCGTAACGATAAACGCGCGTTTTTTGCCTCGCAATTCGCGCAGCGCCAGATCCGTAACACCTCTTTTAAAATAAATCTCCGACGGAACTCTAAACCACAGCATATTTTCTCGTCTTTCCGCAACCGTTTTATAGTTTAATAAGTGTTTTATACCGACATTTTCACTCACGGCATTCCCCCCCCACGAACCACATCCGAGCGTCAACGAAGGTTCCAGTTTAAAGTTGTATAAATCGCCAATCGCGCCTTGCGAAGACGGCGTGTTAATCAGAATACGACCGGTACGCAATTTACTTCCGAACGCGTTAATTCTGGTTTGTTTTCTTTCATCGGTATAAAGCACAGACGTATGTCCCGCTCCGCCCAACTCCACAAGACGATAAGCCTTATCAAGCGCATCTTCAAAGCTCCCAGCTTTGTATATCGCTATTACCGGCGATAATTTTTCTTGCGCAAATTCCTCTTCCAAACTAATTTCAGAAACTTCACCCGCAAGAACTTTTGCATCTAAAGGAACTTCAACTCCCGCCATACAAGCGATCTTGTAGGCAGACTGTCCGACAACTGCCGCATTCAAGTTGCCTTTGATAATTATTATTTTTGCTATTTTTTCTTTTTCCTGTTCGTTTAAAATATACGCCCCGCGAAATTTTAACTCTTTAACAACTTCATCGTAAACATCTTTCACGATTATAATTGACTGCTCAGACGAACAAACCACGCCGTTATCAAAAGTTTTTGACATAAGAATTGAAGAAACTGCCATCTTAATATCAGCGGTCTCATCGATAATAGCGGGGGTATTGCCCGCGCCAACGCCAAGAGCAGGCTTCCCTGAGGAATAAGCAGCTTTAACCATTCTCGGTCCGCCTGTGGCAAGGATAGTGGCTATATCTTTATGCGTCATAAGCAAATTAGTTAATTCCAACGATGGAACGTCAATCCATCCAATTATATCTGCCGGAGCACCAGCTTTAATCGCCGCGTCGAGAACAATTTTAGCTGCTGCTACCGTAGATTTTTTAGCTTTCGGATGAGGCGAAAAAATTACAGCATTTCTCGTTTTTAAAGCAATCAAAGCTTTAAAAATTGCCGTAGAAGTAGGATTCGTAGTCGGAATAATACCGGCTATAACACCAACAGGTTCGGCAAAAACTTTTATTCCGTTCGCTTTATCTTCGCTGATAATTCCGCAGGTTTTAGCATTTTTGTGCTTATTATAAATATATTCGGAAGCAAAATGGTTTTTAATAACTTTATCTTCAACAATTCCCATACCTGTTTCTTCAACAGCCATTTTTGCAAGAGGGATTCTCGCACGGTTTGCTGCAATTGCCGCAGCTTTAAATATCGCGTCAACTTGCTCTTGATTGAAAGTCGAATATATTTCCTGAGCTTTTTTCACGCGATCAATAAGCACATTCAAGGTTTCGAGACTATCAATCAATGTCGTTGAACCGACATCTTTTTCTGAAGTTTCAATACCTTCTGTTTTTGTTTCTGACATTTTACGTTTCCTTTAACTACAAAACACAATTCTATTATCTTCTTAAAGGCTTCTTCAGCGCGAACGCGCCTTTTTTAACCGCCTTTGAAAGACTTTATCTCTCTTATTATACACGGAATAATTTCGTATATATCGCCTTCCAAAGCATAAGTTGCGGACTGCATCATAGGACACGATGCATCTTTATTTATTGCGATAATAATGTCGGACGAACTCATGCCTATCATGTGCTGGATTTGTCCTGAAATTCCGCAGGCAATATAAACTTTCGGAGCAACTGTTTTCCCTGTCTGTCCTATCTGATGAGAATAAGGTATCCATTCCGAATCAACCGCAGCTCTTGATGCCCCTATTGCCGCTCCTAAGAGATCCGCAAGTTCTTCAATAAGCTTAAAACCTTCCCGCTTACCCAGTCCCCTTCCGGCGGCTATAATAATGTTTGCCGCATCAAGATTGACGACGGCACTTGTATCTTTTATAGAACTCAAGAACTTTGTTCTGTTCAGCAAAGTCTGCACATTAACTTTATATTCAATAATCTCGCCCTTTCTTCCCTGTTCTATTTTCGCTTCCTTAAAAACTTTATGCCTTACAGTAGCCATTTGCGGACGATGCTCCGGTGTCAAAATGGTCGCCATAATGTTTCCGCCGAAAGCAGGTCTTGTCTGCTGGAGATTTCTCGTCTTAGGATCTACTTCTAAAGAAACGCAATCCGCCGTAAGCCCCGTACGAATTCTTGTCGCAACTCTTGAAGCAAATGAACATCCCATATTCGTAGCACCCATCAAAACAATTTCAGGTTTCTCTTTCTCTATAAGCTGTGTTAAAACGCTGGTATAAGGATCATCTTGAAATTCGGCAAAAATAGAATCATCGCAAACATAAACCTTATCTGCACCTCTGTCAATCAGTTCCTGAGCTTTTGACTTAATATTACTGCCTACTAAAACCGCACTTAAAGTAGTTCCTAGCTTCTCTGCAAGTCTCTTTCCCTCATTTAAAAGTTCATACACAACGCCCGATATTTCGCAGCGTCTCTGTTCGGCATAAACCCACACGCCTTTATATAGACTTTTATCAACTCCGGACTGCAGCGATTCTTTTTTAAGTTCTATAGCATTAAATTTGCAAGACTGGACGCAAGAGCCGCAATATGCACATTTATTTAAATCAATAACCGCAAGTTTTAATTTTTTAGGATGCTCCTGTCTTTCAACCATTGAAATCGCGCCGAAAGGACATACGTCTTCACATACCTTGCATCCCATACATTTGTCAGTCAATACTTTTATACTATTTGCCATTTAAAATAACTCCCCAAATAAAAGTTTAACGCAGGATGTCAGAATACCTTCAACAATAAAAAAACAGTTTCCGGATTAGATTGCGACCATAACGACCGGCACTTATGTTGTCAAAGTTTCTGTGCCGTCTTTTCCCAAATAGACTCAAAACGTCACTCCGAACTCAATTCAGCATCAATTATTAAAAAACAAAGGCAGGTTCTGCAGTCACGTCCGTAATGATGCACAAAAAATTTTTACATTTAACCCTGCTCTTCACAATTTACTCCGTTTTTATATGACCCCGACACCAGACAACCTTTTAACCAAAGCAGCAGCAATTTCTTTCGCTTCACCGCTGAATTTTTCGCCACCGGTTCTCTGCGTCGGCACAAATATTTTCATAACCTGCGTAGGAGATCCGTTAAGACCAGTCCTCTTAGTGTCGGCTCCTATATCGGCAGCGGTAAGAGTTTTAACAACCGCTTTTTTCGCAGCCATTTTGCCTTTAAGAGACGCAACTCTGGGAGTATTTATTTCTTTTACAACCGTCAAAAGAACAGGAATCGGACTTTCTATTAGGTCGTATCCGTCTTCCATCATTCTTTCAATTTTTATCGATTTATCATCAATCGACTCTATTTTCTTAACGTAGGCTATATGCGGTATATCGAGCATTTCCGCAATTCCTGGACCGACTTGTCCAGTATCACCGTCAGATGCCTGCCTTCCGCAAATAACAATATCATAATTGCCAATAAATTTTATTGCCGACGATAAAGCATAAGACGTTGCCAAAGTATCCGCCCCGCCAAAAGCTCTGTCGCTTACCAAAACAGCTTCATCTGCACCTTTTGAAATAGCTTCTCTTAAAGCGGATTCAGCCTGCGGAGGTCCCATAGTAATAGCTATAACTTTTCCACCGATTTTCTCCTTAACTCTCACAGCCGCTTCTATAGCATATTCGTCAAAAGGATTAATTATCGATTCCACGCCATCTCTTTTAAGTCGTCCTGTTTCCGGGTCGATTTGCACATTCATCGTGTTAGGTACCTGCTTAATACAAACAATTATATTCATTTTTTTCTCCATCATTCTCACTTTGATCACAAATTAAAAACTGCAACTATCGCGGATTCGTAATTAATAAACACCAATCTGATAACAATGCGAATATTTTTTTACTTTCAAAATCTACTGTTATATTTGGCATATTAAATTTACACCAAGCTCCGGTTGTCATATATGTCAAAAATGCAACACAATTGAAAAGTACGTCAAAAATAACCCAACCTGCCCGAACGATACTTCCTATCAATGCTTTCAGTTACATAACCTTCTTTTTTAACTATAACAGCATGGTTATCTCCTCGAGCTAATGCGATAGGAACCATACCTTTGCTAACATTGTTACCGCCACAACATAAATCTCACTATTCTGCGACATCGATTTTATAGACACATCCTGCTTCGTCCCGTTAAAAATAAGCGCACAAGAATTCATTAACAAAGCAGGTAATAATCTTTTCATTCCAACCTCTTAACTTGTTTACATTAATCTTACGATAATATTATGATAAAGGGGCATGAACTTAAAAGACAAAGAAAGCTATTTAGACTTTGCCGCCGATTCTTTAATAAGGTTAAGCGCTATCTCATTTTTCTGAATTTGGCTTGTCCCTTCATAAAGCGTCGTGATTTTTGCGTCTCTCATCATCTTTTCTACGGGATATTCCCTCGTATATCCGTATCCACCGAATATCTGCACCGCATTTGTGGTAACTTTCATTGCCACTTCCGAACAGAAAAGCTTTGCCATCGCCGATTCCTTGCTGGTGCGTTTGACGATTCCAGAATCAATCATTCTTGCAGAAGCATAAAGCAATGCTCTTGCAGCTTCAACTTCAGTTGCCATTTCCGCAAGCATATGCTGTATCGCCTGAAAAGAAGCTATAGACTGCCCAAACTGAACTCTCTTTCTCGCATATTCAACAGCTTCATCTAAAGCCCCCGTCGCAATACCAAGCGCTTGCGCAGCAACACCCGGACGAGAATTATCTAACGTCGCTTGCGCTATCATCAAACCATGTCCTTCTTTCCCGAGCAACTGATCTTTATGCACCTTGCAATTAGTGAATATAAGTTCTCTTGTAGACGACGCCCTGATACCCATCTTTTTTTCTTTCTTGCCAAATTCAAAACCCGGCGTGCCTTTCTCCACAATAAAGCATGAAATGCCTCTTGCGCCTCTGCCCGGATTTGTTTTAGCAAAAATGGTATACACTTCGGCATCTCCACCGTTAGTTATAAAACATTTTGTTCCGTTTAACACATAATAATCGCCGTCTTTGACAGCAGTTGTATCCATTCCGGTCGCATCTGAACCCGCTCCCGCTTCCGTTAAACCAAAAGCTGCCAACTTTTTACCAGACGCAATATCAGGCAAATATTTTTTCTTCTGCTCTTCACTGCCAGATATAAGAATAGGCAGAGTTCCCAGCGCCGTTGCGGCAAGCGACAAAGCAATTGCTCCGTCAACTTTACACAATTCTTCGACGACAAGCACGAGACCCATAATGCCTTTGCCGAAACCGCCGTATTCTTCCGGTATATATGCTCCACACAAATCAGCCTGTGCAAATTCTTTTACAATTTCCCAAGGAAATTCTTCTCTTTCGTCATAATGTTCCCTTAATGGTTTCATTTTTTTAACCGCAATTGTTCTTGCAGTTTCAACCATCATCTGTTCTTCTTCGGATAACCTATAATCCATTACCATATTAAAACTCCTCTTAATCTTATTTCAAGTTTATATCATGAAAAAACAGAATAAAAAAAATAACTGTCAACTACAGACTCAAGAAATAAGCTTAGAAATGACATATTCTGATTTCCTTTTTTCACTGTCACTTTAAAATTCACTTAAAATACGTTTCTACAGGTTACTCCTCACTTCACTCTGTTTTTACTATATTTTTCATTGCTTGCTTGGCAGCGAACTGTTGGGCTTCCTTTTTGGAATTTCCCATGCCTTTGCCTAAAAGCTTATTTTTTATGTACACAGCAGCTTCAAACTTTTTACTATGATCATATCCGGATTCTTTTATTATTTTATATTCAGGAAGTTCTTTATAAATCGATTGTATGATTTCTTGAAGTCTGCTTTTATAGTCTGTAATTATTATTTCTTTACGACTGTCCAAAAATTTCAAAACAAACTTTTTTACATTTTCAAAACCACCATCTAAATATATTGCTCCAGTAACAGCTTCAAACACATCACATAACAGACTTTCTCTCTGCCTTGCTTCTTTTGTATCTTCATTTTTACCTAAATATACACAATCACCTAAATCAACCTCTCTAGCCCAACCACTTAAATTATGAGCTGAAACAATTTGAGATTTAAGCTGTGACAATTTTCCTTCGTTTTCATATGGGTATCTCAAATAGAGGGCTTCTGCAACAACCGCTGAAAGAATACTATCCCCTAGAAATTCCATACGTTCATTACAATTTTTTCTGCTGGTTTCAGTCGCATAAGATCTATGCGTCAAGGCCGTCGTTAAAACTTCAATATCATTAAATCTGTACTCAATAATCTCTTGAAGTTTCTCCCGACTTTTATTCGACATATCTTTTTACTACGACGGTCGCGTTATGCCCACCAAAACCCAGAGAATTTGAAATAGCGCAGTTGATCTGCTGGATTCTTGCGGTATTTGGAACATAATCTAAATCGCATTCCGGATCGGGTATTTCATAGTTTATCGTAGGAGGTATAAAACCTTCCTGCATAGCAAGAACCGTAGCCGCAAGTTCTACACCAGCCGCGCCGCCTAAAAGATGTCCTATCATTGATTTTGTCGACGAAACTGGCACTTTATACGCTCTTTCGCCAAAAACTTTCTTTATGGCAAAAGTTTCCGTCTTATCATTCAAAATAGTCGACGTACCGTGCGCATTGATATAGTCAACTTTTTCTTTAGAAATACCGGCGTCGATTATCGCTTTTTCCATAGCCAAAACAGCAGCTCTGCCTTCAGGTTCGGGAGCGGTAATATGGTAAGCGTCATCAGACGCTCCATATCCTGCAAATTCAGCGTATATTCTTGCTCTTCTGTTTAGCGCATGTTCCAAAGTCTCAAGCACAATTATGCCGGCGCCTTCGCCTATGACAAAACCGTCGCGGGTTTTATCAAAAGGTCTAGACGCTTTTTGTGGTTCGTCGTTTCTCTGCGAAAGCGCTTTAATCGAACAAAAACCTGCAACGCCTAAAGGAACGATTGCTCCCTCCGAACCGCCAGTAACTATTACGTCTGCATCGCCGCTACGAAGCAGCCTTAAAGCATCGCCCATAGCATTATTAGAAGATGCGCATGCGCTTGTAATTGCATAATTAGGACCCGTAAAGCCATAATTAATAGCTATTTCGCCAGGAAGCATATTCGTGATTATCATAGGAATAAGGAAAGGACTTACTCTTCTGGGACCTTTTGCCAAAAGAGCTTGTTCTTCCTCTTCAATTATGTCTAAGCCACCGATTCCAGTTCCAGTTATAACGCCAATTCTCGATAAATCTTCCTTAGAAGTATCAAGTCCTGAATCTTCAACAGCAATTTTAGCCGCAGCGACACCAAGTCGCGTAAACCTTGCCATTCTTTTTAATCTCTTTTTGTCAATAAATTTTTCAGGATCAAAATTTTTAATACTAGCCGCAAATCTTGTGCTATACGCGCTCGCGTCAAATAATTCAATAGCAGAAACACCCGATTTACCTTCTTTTAAAGCTTTTGTAAATTCAGTATTACCGATACCTATAGGAGTAACAACACCTATTCCGGTGATAACTATTCTTTTATTCATTTTAATGCCTTATTTTGCGGCGTGTTTTTTAACATAATCTATTGCATTTTCCACTGTTTGAATTTTTTCTGCCTTTTCATCTGGGATTTCAATGCCAAATTCCTCTTCAAAAGCCATAACAAGCTCTACGGTATCCAAAGAATCCGCACCTAAGTCATTAACAAATGATGCGCTTAGTACAACTTCAGCCGGATCTACACCTAACTGCTCAACAATAATTTCCTTCACTCTAGCTTCAAAATCTGCCATTTTCGTACGTCCCCCTTTGATGTTCTTTACTTCTTTATTATTTTATTATTTTAGTCTGAACAATATTTTTTTATTCCCACCATAAAAGTTATGATGAAAAATGGAGTAGATAACAAATATCCTTTCTTACTTTCTACCGTCAATTTCACTCTTCAAATTCCTAAAACTCCAAACTGCGCCGCTACATATACATTCCGCCGTTGACGGCTAAAACGTGTCCCGTTATATAAGACGAATCATCGCTTGCCAAAAATAACGCCGCTTTTGCTATATCGGAAACTTCTCCAAGTCTTACAAGAGGTATTACCGAAGTCATTGCCTGCCTTTGCCCTTCAGTCAATTTATCCGTCATTGCGGTGCGTATAAATCCGGGAGCAATAGCATTTACCAAAATATTTCTTGAAGCAAACTCTCTCGCACAGGTTTTTGTAATTGCAATTACACCGCCTTTTGATGCGGAATAATTTATCTGCCCAGCATTTCCCATCTGTCCTACAACAGAAGCTATATTCACTATTCTGCCATATCTTTGTTTAAGCATCGACTTGCTTACTGCCTTTATACAATTAAATACACCTTTTAAATTAACTGCTATAACCGCATCCCATTCTGCTTCGCTCATTCTTAAAACCAAATTATCCTTTGTTATTCCCGCATTGTTAATCAGTATATCTATTTTAGAAAATTTGTCAAGAGACGTTTTGACCAAAGTTTCGCAGTCTTCTAATTTTGAAACATTCCCGGCAACTGCGATAGTTTCAACACCATATTTTGCTTTTATCTCACTGGCCGCTTTCTGTGCCGATTCTTCATTTATATCGGAAATTATAAGCTGTGATCTTTCCGATGCAAAAATATCCGCTATCGCCCTTCCTATACCCTGCGCCGAACCCGTAATAACTGCCGTTTTACCTTGAAGTTTCATTTACCTAGTTCCTCCAATGTTTTTCGTAAACTTGCTGAATCCTCTATATTTAAACTTAATGCTTTTTTCGATCTGTCTATCTTTCTTAAAAGTCCGGACAGAACTTTTCCGGGACCTATTTCCACAAACTTATCACAACCCGCTGCAATAATATTTTGTATAATTTCATTCCATCTCACGGGACTTTTGATTTGTTTTACAAGTCTTTCCTTCACAGTTGAAGCATCCATCATCAATAAGGCGTCGCAGTTTGCGTACACGCCAAAAAACGGCATATTAAAATCATACTTCTCAAGTTCTTTTGACATATCATCTGAAGCCGACGCCATAAGAGAAGAATGAAAAGGTCCTGAAACATTTAAAATAACGGTCTTTATTGCTCCCGCAGCCACGGCAAGCTCAAGCGCTTTATTTACAGCTGCCACAGTTCCGGCTATAACAATTTGTTTAGGAGAATTAAAATTAACCGCTTCGCAAATGCCTGTACTTGAAGCCTGTTTGCACACATTTTCAACGTCAGATTTTTCTATACCTATAATTGCTGCCATCGCACCGGGCGTTTTTTCAGATGCTTTTTGAATAAATTCCCCTCTTGCTTTGACCATGGCCAAGCCAGTTTTAAAATTAAAAAATCCAGCCGCGCATAAAGCAGAATATTCACCCAAAGAATGACCTGCTGCAACAAACTCGTTAACTGAAACATCACAATATTCTTTAAAAACTTCAAAAGCTGCCATGCTTACTGTAAATATTGCGGGCTGTGCGTATTTAGTAAGCTTCAAAGTTTCTTCAGGTCCCTCAAAAATAATTTCTTTAAGCTCATCGCCTGCCAAATTTATTATCTCTTTGGCTTTGGGATACTTATCATAAAGATCTCTCCCCATACCGACCGCTTGCGCTCCCTGTCCGGGAAACATCAACGCTATTTTTGACATCTCACACCTCTTAAAAAGCAGTTTGAACTGTTAGTTTCGACTTCGCACATATTTCACTCTACATTTTAATTACTGCAGCACCCCATGTAAACCCGCCGCCAAATGCTATCAGTTCCGCAAGATCGCCTTTTTGCAATTTGCCGGTTTTTACGGCTTCGTCTAAAGCCGTAATTGTTGTCGCAGATGAAATATTTCCCGTTTTATGAATATTTACAAAAACTCTGTCCATAGAAATGCCCAATTTTTTGGCAACTGCTTCAATTATTCTCATATTTGCCTGATGCGGAATAAAAAGTTTTATATCTTTAAGTTCTTTCCCCGAAAAATTAAGCGCCTTTTCGGCAGCAAGCGCCATTTTCGGCACAGCAACCTTAAAAACCTCTCTACCCTGCATCTTTATTTTGCGTCCATTTATATTTGCTTTTTTATAACAAGCTGTCCCGCACGCAGCCAAATCAAGTAAACCCGAATACGAGCCATCGGCTCCGAGAAATACAGATAAAATATCATTATCTTCCGAAGAAGCTGACAAAATCATAGCCCCAGCCCCGTCGCCAAACAAAACGCACGTATTTCTGTCAGTCCAATCTGTAAATTTTGTAAGTTCTTCAGCGCCAACTAACAAAATCGTTTTATACAATCCAGACTCGATAAAAGCCTTTGCCATTGAAATTCCGTAGATAAAGCCGCTACACGCTGCGGATAAATCAAACGCAGGCACCGGATTAGCAAGTCCCAGTCTTTCGTGTAAGAAGCATGCAGTTGAAGGAAATAACATGTCAGGAGTAATTGTTGCCACAAGTATCAAGTCTATCTGTTCAAGTGAAATATTTGCGGATTTTAAAGCTTCAATTGAAGCTCTATAAGCAAGCTCCGAGGTCGGTTCGTCCTTTTCTGACACCCTTCTTTCTTTAATTCCAGTCCTTGTGCGTATCCATTCATCGGAAGTCTCAATCATTTTCTCCAAGTCCGCATTCGTAAGAATTTTTTCAGGGAAATATGATCCTGTACCTAAAATTTTTGTGCCGATTTTTTTATTCATTTATTTACATGACCTTGTTATTATACCTTGCTATAGCTTCTTTAATTTCAACCGCAAGATTGTGTTCTGCTGCTCTTGCTCCAGCAAGAATAGCATTTTTTACTGCTTTTCCGTTTGACTTTCCATGTCCTATTATACATACGCCGTCAACGCCTAAAAGTGGCGCTCCGCCTGACTCGCTGTAGTCAACTTTTTTCCTTAAATCTCTTATCGCAAGCCATAAAAAAGGAAGCGACGCCCATGTTATAGGATGTTGCTTTACTTCCTTTCTCACAAGTTTAAGCATCATTTCGGTAAGTCCCTCACCGAATTTTAATATTACGTTTCCCACAAATCCGTCACATACAGCCACGTCAACTTTGTCTTTGACAATATCTCCGCCCTCAACATTCCCTATAAAGTTTATCTCTGCTTTCCTAAGAAGATCAAAAGCCGCCAAAGTAAGTTCATTGCCTTTCGTAGGCTCTTCCCCAATTGAAACCAAACCAATTCTAGGATTTTTTACACCGGTAACTTTTTCACAAAACAGACTCGCCATTATTCCAAACTGAAGAAGATATTCGGGAACACAATCCACATTCGCGCCCATATCGGCAATTATGCAATATCCATTAACGCTTGGAAAAGCCGTTGAAATTGCGGGTCTTAAAACGCCTTCTATTCTTTTTAAATAGAAAAGCGCCGCAGACATAGCAGCTCCGGAATTGCCCATAGAAACAAAAGCATCAGCTTTACCTTCTGCCACAAGTCTTGCGCAAACAGATAAAGAAGAATCTTTTTTCTGACGAATGGCTTTTGCAGGATGTTCATCCATAGTGACAAATTCTGTCGCATTTACTATTTTTATATTATCAAGTGATACGAAACTATATTGTTTGCTCTGTTTTAAGAGTTCTTCTGCTATAATCTTTTCCGAACCTACAAGCAGAATTTTATGCCTAGATTCTCTAGCCGCAAAAATTGCGCCCTCAACCGTTGAAACGGGTGCAAAGTCGCCGCCCATTGCATCAAGCGCAATTATCATTGTTTATCAGCCTCTTGCTGTGTCTTAGCAGGTTTTCCCGCCTTTTTAAGCGAAATAAGTTTACCATTATAAAACCCACATTCAGGACATATTCTATGCGGCAACTTTGCTACACCGCAATTTGAACACCTGCTCAAACTCGGCACATCAAGTTTTGAGTTTGCCGATCTCCTGCAATCCCTGCGATGAGGAGTATGTTTTCTTTTTGGATTTGGCATTTTCACTCCCTCCAGTTGCTTTTATTAACAATTCTTTCCATCTTTCACGTATAAATTCGCCATCGCCGTCGTCACAAGAGCATGAATCATTCTTTTTATTGTGCTTACCACAAGCTTTACATATCCCTAAACAATCTCTACTGCATACCGGCTTCATCGGTATTTCAAGCACTAATAGCTGACGCACTTCTTCACCGACGTTAAAATATCCGTTGACAACATCCACAACAATATCTATGACAATTTCCATAGAATGTCCATAAACAAAAAGGCAGCGGGAACATTCAAGATAGACCAAACCCTTTATTTTTCCGTTTACATATATTTTATCATCAGATATTTTAACAGCTCTAAACGATACGTAAATATCGGACTTGCAACCTATGTTGACTTTATATTCATCCGTTCTAATTTCAACAGCATTCGTTTTCAAAAAATCAGATAAACTTAAAATTAACCCATTCATAATAATTCTTTAGATTATAAATGTTGATTGCCACTTTGTCAACACTCAAAAAAATAGAGCTTTCGCTATATATCTAATATTTCAGATATCACTGCAGTAAAATACAGACTCCGCTACTATTTAAGATTAAGAGTTGCGCATTACTTCTTAAAACTATAGCTGTCAAAGAAATCGCCAATTATTTCTTATCTCCATAATTTGGACGTCTCTTCACATATTTTCTTTTATTTGGCATATGTCCACTTTACAATTTTTACTCATCTATTTTTGCCATTAAAATGGAACAATACCCAAAAAAAACGATTATTTCTTTAAATTCCAAACAGCTAAGGCACTATCCACTCTGTTTACGCCGTTAAAGATTTTCATTTTTAAGCATGAATTACCTTTGTATTTATTTAATTTTTGTTGTATATTATACTAAAAAAAGCGACAGGAATTACCAAAAATGAAAAAAGAAAAATTTTTATTGGTTATATTGACAGTTCTTGTAGTTGTTTTCTTTGCAATTTTTATTTTAAACAAAGTAAAAGAAAAAAAGAATGCGCCCGTTTTACAGAAATTCGACGACGCTTACATTGCTATAATAGCACCACCCATGAAAAAAAGCATCCAAAATGAACATCTAGCAAAAAACACATCAAACAACAAGATTCATGAAATATCTTTTTACAAAGCAAAATATAAAAAAATCGAATATACTATTGTACATGTAAAATATCACCGCGAAGTAAATCTCAAAAGCGGAACAGAATCAATTGTGAATACGTTTAAAGATAATAATTTTATCTACAAAACAATGGACAACGAAATTAAAGGTAATAAAGGCATACTTCTAGAAGGAACTTATGAGCTAAACGGAATAAAATACGCAATCAAAGAACAGCTTATAAAAAAAGCGAACATTTTTTGGCAGATAATTGTCATTTTCCCATACTCTGAAAAAAATAATGCTATCGCACAAAACTACATAAATTCCATAGATATTGTTATATGATTGAACCTCTCGCTAAATCCGATTCTTAAAAAACCAGCTAAAATATCATAATCTAGCACTTAACAATTTAAATTTGCCGGACAAGCTTCATTCTTTGCGCTTTTTTTACAGCAATGTTAAGAGTTAACTTAACTTCTATGTCTAATGCACAATTATATATACATAAAAACAGAAACGCTCATAATCATTCTAACCTACATTTACAAGCTTCATCTTATTCGAGAAACGTTTGTACAGCAGTTTTTTTAATACAGCATTTTCATCTTTGGAAAGATAGGGGTCGCTTTTTGCAACTTTAACGGCAAAATCTTTTGTAAATTCAATAATATTGACGTCTTTTATTAAATCACCTGCTTTAAATTTATGGAAACCGTGCTGTCCCGTCCCCATAAATTCTCCGGGACCTCTCATCTTAAGGTCTTCTTCCGCAATTTTAAAACCGTCGTTTGTGGAAGTCACAACTGAAAGTCTTTTGCGAACACTTTCAGTTCCTAAATCAGCTATGAGATAGGCGTAAGACTGCTTAAAACCTCTGCCTATTCTTCCCCTAAGCTGATGGATCTCCGACAATCCAAACCTTTCGGCATTTTGGATTATCATAACCGTGGCATCAGGAATATCTATTCCAACCTCAATGACAGTCGTAGATATTAAAACATTAAATTCTTTGTTTCTAAATTTCTGCATTATCTCATTTTTTTCTGACGGTTTCATTTTCCCGTGCAACAAACCAACTTTAAAATCTTTGAACCAAGTCTGCGATAATCTTTCTGATTCCCGTACCGCAGACTTCAAAGCAAGTTTGTCTGATTCCTCTACGAGAGGATACACAACATATGCCTGATTTCCATTTCTAAGTTCCTCTATCGTATTTATATAAGCGAATTGTTCACTTGAAGAATAAGTTTTTATAGGAATTCTTCCGGGCGGTAATTGCCTAATTGTAGTAATATCCATTCCGCCGTACGCAGTCATTGCAAGCGATCTTGGAATAGGCGTCGACGTCATCATTAAAATATCAGGCGATCGCGCTTTACTTAACGCCGCAAATTTTTGCATAACTCCAAATCTGTGCTGCTCATCTACTATCACTAATGACAAGTTTTTAAATCTTATCTTGTTTTCTATCAGCGAATGCGTGCCGATTGCAATCTTTATGTTGCCATTCTCAAATCCTGCCAATATTTTTTCTCTTTCGCTTTTTTTCCTCAATGTAAAAGAAGTTGCCAAAACAATTTCAACATCAAGACCCGCAAGCATATTTGACACCGTGAGATAATGCTGTTCGGCTAAAATTTCAGTTGGAGCGATAATCATTGTCTGATAGCCATTTTCCACTGCAAGCAAAACTGCACTCAACGCCACAATCGTCTTCCCAGAACCCACATCTCCCATAAGCATTCTGTTCATGGGATACATGCTCTGCATATCAGAAAAAATATTATTTATTGCTTTTTTTTGGTCTTTCGTAAATTCAAATTTTAAATTGTTCTTAAAAGTCGTAAGTAGCGTTTTTTGTATTTCATATTTTTGTATTTTACGATTCTTTTCGATATTGTTTCGCGACAATGAAAAGGCTAATTCCAAAATAAAAAATTCCTGTAAAGCAAAAGATCTCCTCGCATTTTCGGCATTCTCTAAGCTATCGGGATAATGAATTTTTTGAATCGCAAGCGAAGAGTTTAATTTAGGAATACCGTCAAAATCTGGTATCAAACCTGATATGTCAGGATATGATTTACAAAACAACTCCAAAACGTTTTTAACCGCTTCTCTTATAAATTTTTGATTTAATCCTTCAACTGCCGGATATACGGGTATAATTCTGTTAAATGATAAAGGGTTGTCTTTTTTATTTTTAACGATTTCATAGTCGTCTACATCTATAAAATTGCCGCCGATTTCCACTTTTACACCGCCGTAAATATAAGCGAAAGTTCCGAATTTAAAAGCCTTCTTTATAGAAGCAAAAACATCTATGTCGAAATAAGAGTTTTTCTTTCTGAAAAAACGGGCATACGTCAAATAAACGCCGTCAAATATTTCTATGCTTAAAATACAAAGTCCCTTTGAAAGTTGCTTCTCATACATTTTCCCTATTCTGCCAAATATACAGCTTTGCGACTGATTATAGGCGTTTATGTCTATTATAGAAACAATTTTTGTTCTGTCTTGATATTGAATAGGGAAAAAAGTCAGCATATCATCAACAGTTTTTATACCAAGTTTTTCAAACAATAGCGCACGTTTAGGTCCGATTCCCTTCAAATATTGTATTCCACTGTCTAAATTTAACATAGCGATATTATTATAATAAATCAGCCTCCTCTCATTGTGAGTCTCGGCAACGGTTTTAAATATTCAAAACCAATTTGACTATAAACATCTGATAATGTATAATTCCAAAATACTAGTATTATCGAAGGAGCGCAAAAAAATGTCTTACAAATGTGTAGTTTGCGGAAAAGGTTCAGCATCGGGAAATACAATTAGTCATTCAAATAAAGCTTCAAAAAGGCTTTTTAGACCCAATCTTCAGAATTTAAATATTATGCTTAACGGCAAAAAAGCTCGCGAATACGTCTGCACGTCCTGCATTAAATCGAATAAAGTCAAGAAAGCAATATAAAAACTGAAATAAAGAAAATAATACAAAACTTTTTTATGAAAAACGATAAAGAGTCTGTTTTACAAGGATATATTTGAATAAAAATTTCTGATGATCGTATTGATTTTCTTACAGAATTACTTTCTTCAATAACCACCTTTAATTCGTTGCATGTTTTTACTTAAACAAAAGAAAGAGTTTTTTGGAGTTCCATCTCTTCATATTTCCATCTTTTTATCGCAGGTATTTTAAAGAGTTTTTTTGCTAATATTCTTCAATTACAAAATTTGCTATAGCCTTTTTTTATTGTAGCACTTAATTGCCAATATCTGAAATTGATATTCTACTGTTTACAAGCGCTCTTTAAAATAATTTCAGCGGATCTCCTGCTCACCCCCGGCGTTCCCAGCATTTTTCTGAAAGCAAGCAGTTCTCTAACTTTCGGCATATAATTTCCCGCGTTTAACTGCTCTAACACTGACAATGCAATTTTTTGCGGTTTTGCATTAAATTGTATAAATTCCGGGACAATCTTTCTGCCGGCTAAAATGTTTACCATAGTTATGTATTTTATCTTCATTATTGCTCTCATAAAAAAATAGTCAAAATATGCCAATTTATACATCACAACCATCGGAATTCCCATTAAAGCATTTTCAAGACTTACGGTCCCCGACGGACAAATTGCGAAATCTACAGATTTTCTTTTTTCAAAATCTTCCGAACTTTCAAGCCTAATATATTCAGGCAAATTGAAGTCAATATTGTTGCCAGTGCTAAACATTACAAATTTTGCGCCTATTTTTTCTTTAAGTATTTTCGCAGTTTCAAGTACTATCGGCACATGGCGTTTAACCACACTCGCACGACTTCCCGGAAATAAACCTATAACAGTCGGATTTGATATCCTGAAACTCCGCTTTTCCGAAACTCTATCTATTAGAGGATTCCCGACAAAGACTACATCAGCACCGTTATTTCTATATAGCTCTTCTTCAAACGGAAAAATTACAAGCATTTTTTTTACTGTTTTGGAAAGCTTTTTTATTCTTCCGCTGCGCGATGCCCACACCTGCGGACTTATATAATAGTAAACAGGAATATTTAATTTCTTTGCAAGTCTTGCGACAAATATATGAAACCCATAATAATCCACAAGTATAACTTTATCGGGACACTTTTTACTAAAATGATCCGCAAGTTTTTTTAAGACTCTCTTCAAATAAAAAAACTGCTTCACAAGTAAAAAGCCAAAGGCATTTATGCTTACTATATCTTCAAGAAATTCATCGGCAATTAATTTTAAATTGTCGCCGCCTACGGCTGAAATATGGCATGAAGGATTGATATTTTTTATTTCTTTTACAAGATTTGAAGCGTGTATTTCGCCGGAAATATCTCCGGCAGAAACAAAGATTTTATCATTTGCCATTTTTACCTTATTACGAGCAAATTTATTTTGAGAGCTGACGCAAAATTCATTATTGCAACCAACTTTTCACTTTTTATCAAAACGCCATATTCTTCAGAATATCTAGTGCCAGTTCGACAGCATCTCTCCCATGTTCGCCCGAAACAGCAGATTTTTTTCCTTCAATAACATTGCTTAAGAAATTATCAAGTTCATAAAAAAGCGGTTCATTCGACGGCAGTTTAGGTTTTTTAATATCTATGTCAGAAAAAGAAGTTATTTTTGTCTTCCCCTCTTTTTTTTTATAAACCTTAAGACTTTTTCCCGCGCAATCTATAGAAACATAACTATTGGACTGAAAGATTCTCATTTTTCTGTATTTTTCCGTTGAAACCCTGCTTGCAGATACGTCCGCTACACAGCCGTTTACATATCTCAACCTAACTTTTGCAATATCTTCAGTGTCTGAAAATATTTTTGCCCCGTGCGCTTCAAAAGAAATAACTTTATCTTTTACAAGAGAAAATAAAATATCCAAATCATGTATCATCAAATCTAACACTACGCCTATATAATTATTTTTGGGATCATAAGGACCGAGCCTGTTAACCTCAATAAATTTTGGATCACTTATAAATGGCACAGCGGCAACAATCGCAGGGTTAAATCTCTCGACGTGTCCTACTTGCAAAACTAAATTTTTAGCTCTTGCCATTTCTATAAGTTCTTCAGATTCTTCAACACTTAAAGTAAAAGGTTTTTCGACAAGACAATGTATGCCGTTTTGTAAAAGCGGCTTTGACACTTGATAATGATACGACGGCGGAACCGCAATCACTGCCGCATCAATTTTCCCTATAAGCACACTAAAATCCGTCAAATGACTCGTTTTATTTGCTTTTGCGATTTTTCGAGATCTTTTTTCATCCGTATCGACAACAAATTCAAGCTTCGAATTAGGGTGTCGTCCTAAAATTCTTGCATGATGCTGTCCCAACGATCCCACTCCAATCACAGCAGTCCTCACACTCACTTTTTGTAACCCCTTATTACCTCAATTATTTTATCAGTATCGGACTTTGAAAGAGACGGATGAACCGGAAGCGATAATACCTCACCTGCAGCTTTTTCCGCTTCCTTGCACAATCCGCTTCTGTATCCAAGCTGTTTATAAAATGGTTGCTTATATAATACAGTATTGTAATAAATCCCGCTTCCTATGCCATTATTGGACAAATAGTCAATAAATTTCTTTCTTTCAGAGGCGGAAATCCTTACTGTGTATTGATGGAAAACGTGTCTGCAATTTTCGGGGATATAAGGCGTCTGCAAGAAATCCAAGTCCTTAAAAGCTTCATTATATTTCCAAGCATTGGCAATCCTTTTTACAATACGACTCTCAAGTTGTTCAAATTGGGCTATACCTATTGCCGCTGCAAGATTCGTAAGCCTGTAGTTATATCCTAAAACAGTAGTCGCCGAATGTCTGTCTCTGCCGTGATTTATAAGCTGCCTTCCGTATCTGTCGGCTTTTATATCATTCGTAAGAACAATTCCGCCTTCGCCAGTCATCATATTTTTCGTCGTATAAAAAGAAAAAGCCGCGACATCGCCGAAAGAACCCACTTTTCTGCATCTAAATTCAGCACCGTGCGCTTGACAAGAATCTTCAATAAGTTTAAATTTATATTTTTTCTTAAGCTTAAGAATTGCATCCATATCGCATGGAAGTCCGTAGAGGTGGACCACCAAAACAGCTTTGATATTTTTCTCCATCTTCAACGTTTTCTCAAGCTCAACGGGATTTATATTAAAAGTCTTCGGATCAATATCTACAAAAACAGGCTCTGCTCTACAGAAAAGAATTGAATTTGAAGTCGCTATAAATGAAAAAGGAGTCGTAACAACTTTATCACCCGGTTTAATACCGCACATCAAGAGAGACACATGAAGCGACGACGTTCCGTTTGCATTCGCAATACCAAACTTTACACCGCAGTATTTTGCAAAAGATTGTTCGAACCGCTCAACATATTCGCCACTTGCAAGAATCCTAGAGTCTAAAACTTCTTTAATCAACTGCCTTTCTTTTTTCCCGACAATGGGGAGCGTTATGTTTATCACTGCTTTCCTTTCTTACAAACTCAATTTTAACACGGAATTTTACTCAAAACTCAATACTATAACACTATCTCACAGTTATTCGTATTGCTCCTATTGACTATATACACATACATGCATTTTGCTATTTATATCGCCAATATAGTGACACCTGCTTTTTCTGCTTTCTCTATAACTTCGTTTTTGTCCAATATTAAAGTGCCACCGGATTCTATTGCCATCGCCCGGACTTTATTTTCTTTCAGAGTATCGACAGTGTTAACACCTATAACGGGAACATCAAATCTAAAATCTTGATTTGGTTTTGCAACTTTAACGACTATGGAATTTTCTCCGCCGAGTTTATGCGCGCGTCTGATACATTCATCTGTACCCTCGACTGATTCAACTGCAAGAACAGACTTATCTTTTACAACGACAGTCTGCCCAATATCAAACCCCGATATTCCTTTTGCGATCTCGTATCCAAACCCAACATCCTCATTTTCATTTAAAGAAAGTTTTTTTCCCGATATTAAGCCCTTTTCAGCAAGCAAGTGTTTTAAATAAGTATGAGACGGCATAAGATGTATTCCATCTTTCTCAAATTCGCCGGCAATCGTCTTCAAAATCGTATCCGCTTTTTTATTAATCAAACTTCTCATTACTTTAACCGCACGCCAATCCATATTCACTGCAGAATAAATTTTAACGTGTTTTACCTGCCCCGCCATTATAACAGCCTTTACATTTTCATTCTTCAAAGCGTCTATAATTTTCTGAAATTTCCATATAGAGAGCCAATATGTTTTATCGCAGACTTTTTCAAGTCCGATATCAGCTTCTTCTTTTAAAGCAATGCAAACAACACTGCAACCTTTTCTTTTTATTTCTTCAGCTACCAAAAAAGGAAATCTGCTGTTTCCCGCTATAAGCCCTATGTTTTTCATAATTAATATTTTCTTTAATTCGCTATTTTATTCTTCATCATAACCATAAACGGCAAGGCAAACTCATATGCCGTCATTCGGGTCTTGCTATTCCTCTTTGGGAACTCTTTATAAACTCAACTATCTCCTGAACGCAAACGGACATGCTTTGTTCTATTTTTGCCAAAGCATCTTTAAGCAAAAGTTTTGACATAAAGAGAGTACGGTAAGCGTCCTTAACGGCGGCAATTTCCTCAGCAGACATTTTTCTTCTTTTCATACCGACCAGATTTAGACCATTGAGCACCGCCCTATACCCCACACATAAAGTGTACGGAATTATATCCATGCTAATGGCAGCTCCGCTTCCCGTCATTGTGCCTTTCCCGACTCTTGCAAACTGGTGAATTCCAACATTCGCACTTATAAAAGCATCATCGCCGATTTCGACATGTCCTGCTGCAGCAGAATAATTCGCCATAACAACGTTATCTCCTACGCGACAATCGTGAGCTACATGAGATGACGCCATAAAATAACAATTTTTGCCAACTATTGTTTTCTCTGTTTTTTTCGTGCCCCTGTTAAAAGTTACAAACTCTCTCATCACTGTACCGTCGCCAACATAAACTTTTGAAGACTCGCCATTATAACATAAATTCTGAGGGGGGGTTCCGATTGAAGCGGAATTATAAATTTTACAATTCTTACCAATTTCAGCGCACTCTATATAAGCGTTTGAACCTATTACAGTTCCCGATTTAATTTTAACATTCTCACCTATCACAGTATAAGCGCCAATCTCTACGTCGCTTTCTATAATTGCAGTCCTATCAATTATTGCCGTTTTATGTATCATTTTTTTTTACACTTCTAGCTTATGCCTAAGCTAAATTTTTAGACCTCGTTTATTATTTAGTTGCCCACATTGCTGGCAGATTCATAGTCATTGCTCTAGTTTATCATATTCTTTAATAACCGAGAAATTATGCCAGATACCATTTCCAATGCATATACTATTTTATAAAAAAACTTTGTTTCGCTCTCAAGCGATAAGCAAAGTTTAAGAGATACTATATTTATGCCAATAGATAAATGCTCACTTAAGAACAAATCCTCTCTCTTTTTTGTCGAAAAACAAAAGAACAGATTAAATGTTTATTCAAAGTGTTACATCTTTTTCATACATGTAACAAAAGATTTTTCAAACAGACCCAAACCTTATGATGCCGTGAAGCAGAATAGCCAAAACGATGACAGTATGTTAAATCGCTATATCTTTAACATAAGGCAACGTTAAATCCTCAAGCTCCGTCATTGCATTTTCCAATGTCAGTTTTGACATAAACAATATTTCTACGAGCATTTTTTTATATCTTCAATTTCAGCAAGTTTCATTTTTTTCTCTTTTTAATCCCACAAGATTTAAACCGACAAAAGTCGCTCTGTCCTCCTGCACTGTTAAATAAGAGACAACATCCATATTAATCATTGAACCTGCGTCTATCATTGTGGATTTTCCAATCTTACAAAATTAATGAACGACTATGCTTACACTTAAGATTATGCCATCGTTTATTTTAACATATTCCACAACTTCTGTTGAATATCCTATTATTACGCCGGCACGGTCTCTATATGCGCACGACATAAGCGAACAGTTTACGCTAACAACAGTCTATCCCGCGCATTAGTGCCTCTATTTAAAGTTGTATATTCTCTGATTGTAGCGACGGCGCCAACTATAACCTCTGTCTCCTCGCCCTGATATTTTAAATGGAGACGTTTATCACTGACGAAAAATTAAAAATCTCACAATTACTTCCTATTTCAGCATACTCAATAACCAACTATCCGTATACTCTGCCCCATTTTTTATAATTGTCTCCGGGCATATAATTACATTAGGAACATATTTTCACATTTCCTTCAACAACTGCACTTTTACCGATCACAGTCCTCTGATGAATCATTTTATATCTCTCACGCTGACTCTGAGATTATAACAGCAACCGCGACCTAATACATATCTCCGACTCTTCTCATTCCCCTTTTTCTACATTGAACAAAGAAAAGACAGATACCGTAATTCTGTGTTACGTCTCTTAGTTTCTGTCAACAATAACAAACATAAACTCAGCTTCTGCAACTAATTTACCGTCCACATAAGCCTCGCCTTTCACTTTTCCGCGTCTTCCTGAATCTTTTATTATCTCCGCGCGAAGTTCAAGAACATCTCCCGGTTTTACGGGCTTGCGGAATTTTGCTTTGTCTATAGACATAAAATACGCAAGACAATTTTTCATTTCAGGCTTTGAAAGAAACATAACACAAGATGTCTGCGCCATTGCTTCAATAATCAAAACTCCGGGCATTATTGGCGCCCCCGGGAAATGCCCTTGAAAGAAATTTTCATTTCCGCTCACGCATTTATATCCTACGATTTTTGAAGCATTTGCCGTATTTATTTTTACCTTATCAACCATAAGGAACGGATATCTATGAGGTATATAATTTAAAACTTCCTCAGTACTTAATATCCTTTCGGTTCCTGTCGACTCTGCGTTTTTAGTATTATTGTTCATTGTCACCTCCTGTAATTTCATCATTTTCAATAACTGCTTTTTTCAAAAATTCTTTCACAAAACCTATATTGTTTTGATGTCCTGGTTTATCCGCGATTATTTTAGCTTTTACAGGTTTTCCAGCTAAATATATGTCACCTATCAAATCAAGCATCTTATGTCTTACAAACTCATCGCTGTAATGCAACGACTTCTTATTGTGTACTCCATTCAAACCTATGACTATAGCACTATTCATAGATCCGCCCAGAGCAAGTTTTCTATTTTGAAGCGCTTCTATTTCATAGTCAAAGCAGAATGTCTTTGCTGGCGCAATATTGTCTAAATAAAAATCTTTGTTGAAATCTCTTAAAAACATCTGTTGAAACCGTAAAAATGGATGATCAAAACCTATAGTACACTCTATTTCAAGTTTATCAGATGGATAAGCAGATATCTTAGTTTTTCCAGATTTAAAATATACGGAATTTTTAAGAACGTAATACTCTCTTGGAACATCAAATTCCTTTACACCGCATTTTAAAAGAGTCTCTGCAAATATTTTTGCACTTCCATCTAAAATCGGAGGTTCATTATTATTTATTTCTATAATTAAATTGTCAATTCCGAGAGCAAAACATGCAGACATAATATGTTCAATTGTACAAACTTTCGCACCATTTTTTTCAATAACACTTCCTCTTACCACCATACCTGTAGAAGTGTTTGACCAAACAGCTTCAATCTCAGGTCTATTCGGCAAATCTATTCTTATAAATTTAATACCATATCCAGCATTGGGAGCAGGTTTAAAAATTACCATGCTTTTATTTCCGGTATGAAGTCCTACTCCTTCGACAGAAACTTCTCTCAAAACAGTCGTCTGCTTCGCCATATTAAGTCTGTTTATTTTCTAAATGTTTTTTCATTTTTTTCAAATCCCGATATATCTCAGGTAATTTTCTCATCAATACTCTCGCCTTTATACTTTGATTAATCGGTGCTATAGGATTCCCGCCAACCTGCTCGCCATCATTCAGATGTCCTGAAACGCATGACCAACTTGCTATCATCACATTGTTACCTATTTTCAAGTGTCCCATAACTCCGGTTTGTCCGCCGATTGTCACGTTATTTCCCAACCGTGTTGACCCCGATATTCCAACCTGTGCGACAATTAGACAGTTTTCGCCAATCTGAACATTGTGTCCTATTTGAACGAGATTATCAATTTTTGTCCCGCTTCCTACTCTTGTAACATCGACAGTAGCTCTGTCAATTGTAGTGTTTGCTCCGATCTCAACGTCATCTCCTATCTCAACTCTCCCCACCTGCGGAATTTTGCACATCTTACCGTTAACAGTCGTAAAACCAAAACCGTCTCCGCCAATAACAACTCCAGGTTGAATAACAACCCTGTCACCTATCGCGGTATCCTCTCTTATAGTAACATTGGAGTATATAAGACATTCTTTACCGATTTTTACATTTTTACCTATATACACATTGGGAAATATCTTTGCATTATTACCAATTTCTGCTCCTGTTTCAATTACGACGTTTTGTCCTATATATGCATCTTTTCCCAGTTTTGCGCCATCTGCTATTGAGGAGGATACATGCACACTTTTTCCTATTGAATTAAATTTCTCTTTTTCAATAATAGAAAGGACAATACCGTAAGCATAGCGGGGATCCGACACTTTTATGACATTTTTATCTTTAAACTGTAGAATATCCGTATCTGCTGCAACAAAAATAATTCCAGCCTCAGTTTTTAAAGCTTTGGAAAGATATTTTAAACTCTCCAAAAAAGAAATTTCATTTTTTTTTGCTTCTAAAAGTCCGTTAGCCCCCGTTAAAACAATACTTTTATCGCCAATAAGCTCTCCTGAAACAATTGTCGCAAGTTCCAGCGCCGTAAGTTTCATTTATTTATCCATCCTTCACAACCATATATATAATTTTGTCTGTAATATATTTTCATCTTTACGTTTTTACGTTAAATGTTCCACCAATTTAAAATTATGCCCGCATCATGTCGCATATTCACTAAAATAAATTCCCGAAACATCTTTACTTCTTATAATTGCTCCGCTCGCGGACGACTTAAAAAGCACAAATTGTCAACGATTCAGAAAAATATTTTAAAAAACACTTTCTCCGACACTAAAATATATTTGATACGTCTTTTCTCCCGGTCTCTGGTTATGATTTAGTCCGTATCCAAAATCGACCCTCACAGGAACAAAAGGATTTACAAGCTTTATCCCAAAACCTATACCAGAACCCAAATTGTTTTTACCGTTTTCTGAAGTTAATTTTACATTCTTATAATCACCCCAAACTCCGCCTATATCAAAGAATATGCTGCCTTGAACCACTGTTTTTTCATCAAAACTAATTATCGGAAATTTATATTCAAAGTTCATCAGTCCCATAATTTTGCCGCCCATGTCAGGTCCAATTTCAGTTCTATATTTGTAACCTCTTATAGTATCCGAACCGCCCAAATAAAACCCATCATAAATAGGAACAGTTTGACAATGCCCATATGGTACAATTATACCGCCTTGCAAATTAACACACAATACAAATTTCCAAAATGTATTAAAAAACCACGTTGACCTAGTAGATCCTTTAACAAAATCTATATCCCCGCCCAAATAAGAGCTCGCCAACTGTACGTTTGCAAAATGCCTGCTTCCTTTTGAAGGATCAAAAACATAATCCCTCGAATCATAAATAAATTGGGCAAGAATGCTAGATTTATTTTTCGATGAATCACGTTCAATATTGTCTCTTACAGATGAGTTAATATTGTCTAAAATAATACGTTCATAGTTATATCCAACCAACAAACTTATATAATCATTAATTCTGTGACCTACTTTTGCCGTAAACCCAGTCTTCTTTTCGTTATATGCGTCCGCTATTTCTTTAAAATCCCTTCCTTTACAAATTTTAAATGTATCCAAGCTTAAACTTAAGTTTTTATCAAAAACCCACGGCTCTGTCCAACTTATTTCATAATTCTGGCTTCTTTTGCTAAAATCCAAAAACAAGCCCAATCTTTGTCCCAATCCAAATATATTCAGATGCTGAGCCTGTGCCGATACGGTTAACTCACCATCTACAGAATATCCAGCACTCAAGCTAAGCAAACCATTTTCTCCCTCAACAACAGAAACTGCTAAATCCACAATATCAGGATCTCCAGTATTAAGCATCTTAAATTCAATATTATTGATAAAACCCAAACTTTGAATTTTTTCGCGACTTTTGGATATTTTTTCAGGTTCGAACACCTCTCCGGGTTTTATAAGAAGTTCTCTTCTTATAATTTTATCCTTTACCGAAACAAGCCCCTCAATATAAATATTCCCTATACGAACAACAGAATTCTCTTCAATTGATAAATTTATATGGACAAACCCACTATCATCCTTTTTTTTAAAAGACGGAGTAATCTTTGTTTTCATATATCCTTTATTTAAATAGGACTTATAGATACTCATCACTGTTTCGTCAACTTTATCCTGATTAAAAATCTGTCCTTTTTTAAATTTAATTATTTTTGCTATTTCCTTATCGTCAATAGCAAAATTGCCGTTACAAGTTACAGAACCTATTTTATATCTGTTGCCCTCGCTAATATCTAACGTTAAAAACATCTCCGTTCTGGCATTATTATATTCAACTGTCGAAGAAACAAACTGATAATCCATAAAACCGTTGTTTTTATATAATTTTTCTATTGACTCCAGATCTACATTATAAATATCTTCTTTAAATACTTTTTTCAGATTTATTTTCATAAGCTTGAGAATTTCTTCTTCTTTAAAGAAAACCGCGCCTCTAATTTTAACTCCCTCGACAGTGATTTTATTATTTTCGGTTATAAGAAAATTCATTGTCATTTTATTCGTATCCGCATTAACAGTAGGATAAATTTCAATCTGGCAATCGACGTAACCCGCTTCGCCGTACAAAACGCTTATCTTTTCTTTTGTTTCTTTAAATTTTGAAGAATCATAGTAATCTTTTTCTTTTAATGTACTTTCGCTTTTAAGTTTCCTTTCAGAAAATTCCGAGTTGCCTTTGAAAATAATATGCTCTATATAAGGCTTCTCCTCAACGGTAAAAGTAAGATTTCCGTTAAGATTATCAAAACAAACTTCAACATTGTCAAAATATCCAGTTCCAACAATTGAACGGACATCTTCTCTTGCCTTATCGGCTGAATAGAATTCGCCTTTCTTAAGACTTACAACTGACAAAACGCTTTTCGGCTTCACATTTTGTAGTCCATCAATTAAAATATTTGAAATCGCATAAGTATCCGCATAAGCATATACAGAAAATAACATTAGAAGAAATGTTAAAATTGAACGAGTTTTCATCAAAGCCCTCAATAAAGTGCAGAAACATAATTACGATATACTAAAATTTAGTTTAGCAGCAATTGATAATTATAGATAATTAACCTTTGTATTTTATTAAAAAATACATAAAAATTCAATGTAATTGTAATATTTATTTAGACAAACAGTAACATTTTAAAATTCTGAAACATAACATATCTGACATGTCTGTCCCAATTACTATCATTTTTATATTAATCCCTTATAGAATGCCGCCATATACTATTTAGCTCTCTAAACGCAAACCTCCTTGATATTTGCTCCGTTCTAAAAATATCTCGCTATTTTTTTTCTTTCGATCAACTTCTTTTGTCTTTTAACAAGTCGCACTCAGTTATTAAATCCGAGATTATCGAGATTATTAAAAGATATTGCTTTCAGCAGTGCAAAAAGATACAATTTTCTACAATTATCGACCGACATTATGCGCGTATAACAGATATGCAGGCACAATCAATTGTCGGATTGTCAGGCAAAGTCTCAAAGGATTTGTATTGCAATGGAAAGAAAATATAAGGTAGTAATTGTCGGGGCGGGACATGCCGGATGTGAAGCTTCTTTAGCATGTGCAAGAATGGGCTTAAAAACTCTTATAATCACATTAAATGTCGATTCAATAGCCAAAATGCCTTGCAATCCAGCTGTCGGCGGGATTGCAAAAGGACAAATGGTAAGAGAAATCGACGCTATGGGCGGAGAAATGGGACAGACGACAGACCACGCGGGTTTACAATTTAAAATATTGAACAGTTCAAGAGGTCCTGCAGTTTGGTCTCCGAGAGCTCAGTGTGACAAAGAATTATATTCGGTTTTAATGTCAAAATCTCTGCAAAATCAGCAGAATCTTGAAATACTACAGTCTGAAGTTACATCTCTAATAGTAAAAAATGGTAAAGTCTACGGAGTAAAAATACTTACCGGTGAAACAATAGAGGCAGATGCCGTCGTGTTAACTACTGGAACTTTTTTAAAAGGCACAATATATCTTGGTAAAATGCATTTTGATGGCGGAAGGTTTAACGAAAGATCTGCTTCATATCTTTCAAAATCGCTTGCTGAAGACTGTGGATTGGTGCTTGGAAGATTTAAAACAACTACAACGCCAAGAATCAATAGCCGCTCAATAGATTATTCAAAAATGACCGAACAGTCGGGCGACAAGAAACCCATGCCTTTTTCCCACTTCACAAAAGTTGAAGAATGGAGAAAAAAGCTAAAACAGCTCTCCTGCTGGCTTACCTATACAAATACGAAAACACATAAAATAGTCGGCGATAACCTCGAACTTTCATCTATTGATATCGGCGAAGTAAACAGCAAAAGTCCCAGATACTGTCCTGCTATAGAAGAAAAAATAGAACGCTATCCCGAAAAAACAAGCCACCACATCTTTGTGGAGCCAGAAGGCTACAATACCAACGAAATTTATCTGAACGGACTCTATACAGGTCTTCCTTTTGATTTACAAAAGCAAATGATAAATTCAATAGCAGGTCTTGAGAATGCAAAAGTAATAAGATACGGATATGCTATTGAATACGATTATTCAAATCCTTTACAGATAAAAAAATCTTTGGAAACGAAAACCGTCGAAAATCTTTTTTTGGGCGGACAGATAAACGGAACGACAGGTTATGAAGAAGCGGCATCTCAGGGTTTTGTCGCAGGCGTAAACGCCGGCCTTAAAGTTTCGGGGAAAGCGCCGCTTATACTTGGAAGAAATGAATCCTACATAGGAATACTTATAGACGATATAACAACAAAAGGCATGGATGAGCCTTATAGAATGTTTACTTCTCGAGCAGAATACAGACTTTCAATAAGAAATGACAACGCTGATTTAAGACTTATGGACATAGGACATTCAATAGGTCTCATATCAGATAAAGCATACAAAAAATTCGAATTCTATAGAAAAGTATTGACAAATATATACGAAGGAAATGCAGAAAATCTGCCTAGTGATGAGGAGTTGTCTCCATGGTCTCTTGAAAAAGCGCAAGAAGAAGTTTATATCCGCAAAAAATACGAAGGCTATATTGAAATTCAAGATAAAATGGCAAATAAAATGAAAAAAAATAAAGACCGAAGAATACCGGAAGATTTTGATTACAACAAACTTGAATCGCTTTCTGCAGAAACAAAACAAAGGCTTTTTGAAGTATGCCCACAGACGATAGGACAAGCTTCAGAAATACGTGCAATAAAACCATCTGATATAGCAATCCTAACCGTCTATCTCGAAAAACAGAAAAAAGAAAAGAAATAAAAGAATATTGAAAAATAAATCAGTTCATGCATATTTTTAGGAGCGAGGGAAACGCGTAAATTTTGATTTGCGGAAATAGTGGAAAAAAAAGTCGCAAAGACAATTTTATTTTTTAAAATATGTTTTTTTATAATACCAATTTTTGTATATAGCCAAATGGTGTGGAAATTTATTTTAGAAAATGATTAAATTTAATAATATCAAAAAGTGCAGACTCTGCGTCAAAGAATATATCTTCTGTTAAAAATATTCCACTAAAAGACAAATATTCTATTTTAATGATAAAAATGTCAACCGTGAACAAAAAAAATGTATATCTGTATTTTCATTTTATGTGATATTTTAATAAAATATACAAAACGCTTGAGTCTAAAGGAGATAAAAAATGTTTTCTTACACAACCATATTTTCTTACACAACCATAGGTCTCATCGCAGGTTTTATTTCTATGATATCTTTTACGCCACAGGTTTATAAAACGTGGAAAATGAAATCCGCGAAAGATGTTTCAATTCAAATGTTTGTTCTTTATACAACGAGCACTCTATTGTGGGTAATTTACGGTATAATAACCAAGCAATTCGCGATTTACGGGTTTAACACAATAGTACTCTTTCTTTCAATTACTCAAGTCATTTTAAAAATAAAATACGACTCGGAAGATAGGAAGAGAGCCAAAAAATCATAACATATTACGCAGCTGCCAGCAAAAAGTCGAATTAAGAAAAACGCGACGCAATTTAAATGTGTCGCGAAAAAATAAGACTTAATGATGTGTCAGCAAAAAAAATAAAAAAAGGGATTTAGTCGGTAATCTGTTACTAAATATCATACAATCAAAAAAGTATTTAAAGCGTATATATTCTTAACTTGGCGAGCAATATGCACTACTCAATTATTTCAATAATATAGAGATTCGACGAAAAAAAATAAATGGACGAAAAAAGAGCATGACATCTAGTCGGACTCTCAGCAATTATCCTTATGTGTATTATATAGAAGTGACAGCAAAAAAACAGATAGCTTTCTTAATAGCTATTTGTGTAACTCATACCAAATTTGCAAGAAAATTCGGAGCGGAAACTATGCTATAGCGAACCGCTCCGATTCAAAGTATTGCAAATATTGGCATAGCCGGACCTAGTCGAAAAGTCTTAAAGTGTTCTAACACTGAAAAAGAAAAAGTTGAATGAACTATTTTTTGGCTGCTGAAGAAGCGAAGATTTTGACAAAAGTCGCAAAGATTAATGATATGAGAATGATCATACCGCTTAAAGGATTCTGATAAAAAAAGTTTATCCCTTTCCCCTTCTGTTTGGATTGTCTAAGGGAATGAGACAGCAACAGAAACGACCGCAACACGCGACTGAAAACGAAGTCGCAACAAGGACGCAAAAGGAAGCAAACTTAATCACGAAACTGTAAAATCATTCAGTAAATAATAGGTTAATTGGAATAATATTGATAATCGCGATGTTGTGCAGCGACTGTATTAAATCATTGACTCAAACTGTGGATGATATATCGAATACGAACGACAATTCTTCTACCGTCGTCTTTAAGAGGAGTTAGCAAGCAGCTTTAATTATAGATTTAATCGTTTATTTTGGGGTGGTGTTTTTTGTTTTCTTTCTTTTTCGTTACCTGCCCTAATAAAGCAGATACGGACAATGACCGACTGACTCCGACATTAAGTTAAGAAAACGCGACGCGATAAATATAGAAAGCATTTCTTTGATGTCAGGTAAATAATCATTAGCAAGTTGCCGCAGGCAGCTATATGAAATATTGCTAACTAACATATGTTCTACTTGAATTGACAAATATACAGGTGATATAAAAAACCGTTTTTCGCGTTATAAAAAGGCTGCTTATTTGATAGCCGATAGATTACAGTAGCTCTTCTTTTGATTATGTACTTTACAAATGATAATATTTTATTAATAATAAAATTCTTATTCATCTCTTTCCGTCCATATAAATATAAAAATGAAAAAGATAGTATCTCTGCGCTTGGTCGTAACTTTAATCGCCGGCTACAGTATGAAGTCTGCTGATATTGGAAAACATATGAATTCTGCTAGAAGATGATAAAAGTAAGTTGCCTCCAATCCTTTCACCTTCGCTTAAGCCTTCAAAAACACCAACACCCACACCTCCATCAAATGAAAACAATCCAAGAACGCCTGATAATGTTCCTCCTTCCCCTTGTGTTACTTGTTATTAGTATTTACTACGCTGAATATAAGTGACACATATCTCTCTGTATTGATGCTAATATTATTGCCTATATTACTGCTGCTACCGCCATTGCTTGTCTTGTATACGCGCAAGGAATTAAGCGTTGTTTCAAAACTTCAAAGCTAAAGCTGATGACGCTAACTCAAAAGGGAAAAAAGTGCAAGCAACAGCAAAGGAAGTAAAGACTCTAAATGAAAGTGGAGAAGCTCATTATCAAAACTGCTCCGTTCCTGTGATGTCTTCTTATAAGTTAATGTTGCTATGGCTAAAGAGAATTAAAAATACCGCTATATTTGCTTACTGACACACCAAAAAAGGAGCGGTTTCACAGACGCTCCTTTTTTTAACCGATAAGATTAACTGACGAGATCGAGATTAATGGATAATTGCGTTTTACTGTATCCGTAAATCGACAGGCATTCCAACTTTACAAGCCCTTAGAATGAATCTCTTTGTTATAGATATGTTCGCTAATAATTGCATTAAAATTAGTTATATGCAAAGTTTTGCCATCTTTTACATATGAGGTGAGGATATAGATATGAAAAGAGTAATCTGCCTTTCTCATACTGAAGGTAAAATTCGAGCGGACAATTATTTTACAAAATATTTGAGTTTTCTACTTAATTTGAATTATCATTCCACTCAAGTCAAACATTTGAAAGGAGTTAATGCGGGTTCGCTCTATGAAACCGTACGATACGGATCATAAGCAGGTACGAATTAGTTCCTATGTACGTTCTTATTCGTCTTTGCCTCAGTACTTGTAAGGAGCGTCTCCGTTGCTTACTAATTTTATTCCTCTTGGAAACATAAAATCTCATGCGGAACGACTTCAACCGTTTTTAACTACAGTAAATATTGAACCGATATAAATCCGTGAAGCGGACACCGCCTAAAGCTGTTTAGCTATCTTATATGTCGAGTTTACAGGTAACTATAGGCTCTTTTTAAATGCCTAGCGACAGCAAAAAGGAGAACGGAGCGGCTTGATATCGCTTCGTCTTTATTGTTGATGAAGAAACATATCTCGCTTAAACGCTCGCAGAAAATGCATTTGAAAATTTAAGAACAAATAATATTTTAGTATGTTGAAACAAGAAATGGATTATTTATTTTGGGTTTCAAGAAGTATATTCTACGACACAATTTGTTCTGAAAAAATATTATAACTGCAAAGCAAACTAAAGAATAAAAAACAGAAATTAAATATAAAGACAGATACAGTTTTATTTTGCAATTCCTACTTTACTGTCTTAAATATTTCTTTCATATCGTTTGGAAGTTCAGCGGTAAATCTAACTGTTCTTGAAGTTGATGGGTGCGTAAAAGTTATATTATGCGCATGCAACATCTGCCTCTCATATTTCATTCCCCCGATTACTTCTGGTCCGCCATATTGCTGATCGCCTATAAGCGGATGATTTATATATTTCATGTGGCTTCTTATCTGATGAGTTCTACCTGTAATAATTTTTACTTCCAACAAAGTGTAGCCATCTTTTCTTGCAAGAACCTTAAATTCCGTAATAGCCATTTTTTTTGCAAGAGGATTCACAGACATAAGTTTTCTGTTTTGAGGAGATCTTCCCAGCGGCGCTTCTATTCTGCCTTTATTTTCAGAAATAATACCTTTTACCGCGGCGTAATATATTTTATTTACAGCTCTTTTTTGAAATTGTTTTGAAATACTTATTTTAGCTTTTTCATTCTTCGCAAAAATAATAAGTCCCGAAGTACTTTTATCAAGTCTGTGCACTAAATAAGGATCATATTTCCCACCGAAATATCTCATTAAAGCATTGAGCAGAGTTCCCGACGCATGACCATAAGACGGGTGAACTACAATACCAGGCTGCTTATTTACAACAATAATATCATCATCTTCATATACAATTTCAAGTTTTATTTTTTCAGGTTTTATACGAAGCTTTTGTTCTTTTTCAAATTCAACCGTTATAACATCGCCATGTCTTAATTTACAACTTACAGGAACAGACTTACCGTTTACAAAAACTTTTTTTCTACACACAAGTTTTTGAAAATAAGAACGGGAATAATCCTTATGTATCGAAGCCAAATAAGAATCCATTCTTTCCATTTCGAATTTTTCATATATTATTTTTTCCTGCATATTACAAAAATCCCTATCATAAACAGAAAAACAGATATTATTTGCGATATAGAAAAACCAAAATACTGCATTCCCCTGTAATCATCACGGAAAAACTCAATGGCAAACCTTAAAACAGCATAACTCATAATGTAAATCGCAAAAGACATGCCAAGTTTATGCTCTTTTTTAGAATAAAAATGCAAAAATACAAATAATAAAAAATTTATAAAAGCTTCGTAGAGCTGAGTCGGATGCAGAGATTTTCCTATAACAGCCAAAGAATATTCGTTAGTAAATACTACCGCCCATGGAAGGTTGCTCTCTTTTCCGTAACAACAACCGGCAAAAAAACAACCGATTCTCCCTATGGCATGTCCTAAAGCTAAAGCCGGAGCAAAAAAATCGCTTAAATTAAGTAAAATCACATTTTTTCTTTTCGCATATATATAGAGATAGATTATTATGGCAATAAAACCTCCGTAATAAACAAGCCCTCCTTGCCATACTTTAAGAATATCTAGCGGGTATAAAATAAATTCGTTTAAATTTATAAGAACAAAAAGAAGTCTCGCTCCCATTATGCCAAAAATCATCATATATATAAAAAGAGAATATAAGTCATTTTGCGAAATAATTTTCTCTTTTGATTTTTTTATCAAATACGAAAGATAAAAAATAGCCGCGACAAAAGCCGCAGCCATAAAAAGACCATAAGTATAGATTGTAAAACTTCCAAATCTAAAAAGAATTGGGTGCATATTTATACCTTTTCTTCCTTTTGCCGCTTAGAAAACATCAAAATATCAACAAAAATAATAACTGCTGCTATAAAAATACAGGAATCGGCGACATTAAATGCAGGCCATCTTAAAGAATTAATCCCAAAATCAAGAAAATCAACAACAGCACTACGCAACAATCTATCTATAAGATTCCCAAGCCCTCCCGAAATAACAAGACAAAAAGCATATCTCTGAACTTTGCGAATTTTATTCCAGTTTTTATAAAGCCATATCGATACAGCAAGCAAAAACAAAAACACTATAAGCGCAAATAATGAATTCCTGCCTTGAAACATGCTGAAAGACGCTCCTGTGTTACGAATGTTTACAATATTGAAAAAATCAAGAAACGAAATAACATTGACTGAAGAAGCATAGTCTATAAATTTATCCACTAAAGTCTTTGTAAGCTGATCTAAAATAAGTGCAATAATACCTACCAGCAGCGGTCTTTTCATCTATTCGACAACCTCTCTGCATCTCGGGCATAATCCGTCTTTTATACCATCGATATGTCTCCAGCATCTTGCACATTTTCCGTACTCTGATTTTGCAGCTTCTATTAGCAAATCATCTTTATCCGAAAAGTTACACTTTATATCCCAACTACCCAGCGTCAGATTCATAAGTTTCACATCTTTAAAAACTTCATTATATTTTTGTCCGTACGTTATATTTAACGAAGCCTCAAGATTTGAACCTATAACTTTGTTCCGCCTTAATTTTTCATAAGAAGCTAACGCTTCTTTTCTTACGTAAAATATCTTTTCCCATTTTTCAAGTGTTTCGACATTAAGAATACATTTACCGTTTGCCGCTGGAAAATCCGCAAGAAAAACCGATTGCGGCAGATCATGCACTAATTTTCTCATTTCTTTCCAAGCTTCTTCAGCGGTAAACGAAAGTATCGGCGACACAAGCCTTATTATAACGGAACAGATTTCGAGCATTGCAGACTGGGCACTCTTCCTTTCCCTACTGTCTTTTTTATCGCAGTAGAGAACATCCTTTAAAGCATCAAGGTAAAAACCGCTTAAAAATACTATGCAAAAGTTATTTATCGCTGTCGCGACTCTATGGAACTCGTAATTTTTATAAGAGGATACAGTACACGATATAAGCTGCTGAAGCCTGTTCAACGCATATTTATCAGTCTCCTGCATATATTCAAAAGGCAAAGCCTGTATCGCTAAATCAAAATCGGCGAGATTTCCCAATAAAAATCTTATTGTATTTCTTATTTTTCTATAAGTATCGCTTAAACCTTTTATAATCTCATCAGATATTCTTATGTCCTCTTTGTAATCGCTTGAAGCTACCCAAAGACGGACGACATCGGCTCCATATTTATTTATTAACTGTTCGCTTGACACAATATTGCCTATTGACTTTGACATTTTTTTTCCTTGTCCGTCGACAACAAAACCGTGCGTCAAAACACTTTTATAGGGCGATTTTCCTTTTATTGCCACAGACGGGATCATAGAAGTTTGAAACCATCCGCGATGCTGGTCACTTCCTTCAACATATAAATCCGCGGGATATTCCAAATCTCTATAGTTTCCACTTGACAAAACGGCTTCATAAGAAACACCAGAATCAAACCATACGTCCAATATGTCTTTTTCTTTTTTAAAATTTGAACAATTGCACGAAGAGCATTTTGCAACGGTTCCTTTCAAAAGTTCTTCTGCACTCATTTCAAACCACGAATTAGATCCTTTCTCTCCAAACAATGCCGATATCCTGTCTATAACTTCAGAATCAAGCAGCGGTTCGCCGCATTCTCTACAGTAAAACACAGGTATAGGAACTCCCCACAAACGCTGGCGACTTAAACACCAGTCCGGACGTCCTTCAAGCATTGCCGTTATTCTATTTTTGCCATATTTTGGAATCCACTGGACGTTTTTCACAGACTCCAATAATCTCTTTCTCAAATCATTATGCTCCACCGACAAAAACCACTGTGGCGTAGCTCTAAAAATTATTGGATTCTTACATCTCCAGCAGTGTGGATACGAATGAGATAATCTTAATTTCGCCAGAATTTTTCCTTCTTTCTCAAGCTTTTCTATTATCAAAGGATTTGCTCTATAAACGTGAATACTCTCAAATTCTGGAACTTCTTTTGTGTACAACCCTTTATCGTCGACAGGAGATATAATTTCGAGACCGTATTCCAATCCTGCTTGATAGTCTTCCGGTCCATGTCCCGGTGCTATATGCACTATGCCGGTTCCATCTTCTACACTCACAAATTCAGCCACAATACACTGTGACCATCTGTCTGCAATCAACGGACTTTGGCACTTCACATTTACAAAATCAACACCTTTAGCTTTAAAAACAATCTCAAAATTTACGGCTTTTATTTTATCTTTAACGCTTTCAGCCAAATCTTTCGCGACTATAAGCTTTTCCTCTCTTAGATCTTCAAACTTATAAACCGCAGCGACATATTCATAGTCCTTATTAAAAGCCAATGCGACATTTGCAGGAAGCGTCCACGGAGTTGTTGTCCATATTAGCACGGAAAAACCTTCTAATACAGTTTCTTTGGTCTTAAACGCTTCAGGAAGCGATATTATCCGAAACTTTACAAAAATAGAATCCGAATTAATATCCGCATATTCAACTTCGGCATCCGCCATAGCCGTCTCGCAAGTAGGACACCAGTAAACAGGCTTTTTTCTTCTATATATAAATCCTTTTTTTACCAAGTCGCCGAAAACTTTTATTATAGACATTTCGTATTTAGGATCTAGAGTCAAATAAGGATGATCCCAATCTGCTATAACACCAAGCCTTTTAAATTCACTTTTCTGTATTTCAATAAACTTTCTTGCAAAATCGGCAGCTTGCTTCCTGAAAACGAGCCTATCAACTTTACTTTTGTCGATTTTCATTTCCTTTAAAACAAGTTGTTCAATAGGAAGACCGTGACAGTCCCAACCGGGAGTAAAAGGCACATAATTTCCAGACATAGAACGATACTTTACAATGAAATCTTTTAAAACCTTATTAAGTCCAGTTCCTATATGTATACTTGCATTTGCATAAGGAGGACCGTCATGAAAAATAAATTTTTCTCGGTTTTTATTTTTTTCACAGATTTTAATATAAAGATGCTCTTTATCCCACTCCTCAATAAAAGCAGGCTCTTTCCGCGCAAGATTCGCTTTCATCTGAAAATCTGTTCTAGGAAGATTTAGCGTCTTTGAATAATTTTTTTCTTCATTCATTTTCACTTATCCCAACAAACTCTTTAACTTGTTACATTGACACTTTATTTTATATAGATTTACGGTATTGTATCCAAAACCTCGTTAAGCTCTTCTTCTAGACGTCCCAATATTTCAATAGTTTTTTCTCTGCCTCTTTCGCCTTTTCTCAAGAAAATCATCGATCTTTTCACGTCAAAAAATTCTGACAAAAAATCGCAAAGCTCTTCATTCGCTTTGCCCTCAACCGCAGGCATCGTAATCTTTACTCTTAAAATAGATCCAACCCTGCTCACGACCTCATTTCTCTTCGCATTGGGTATCACTCTAACTTTAATAATCATTATAATTCCCCCATCTCACAAATAGGTTGAAATTCACTTACTAAGTTTTTTAGATGTTTCCATAGCTTGTTCCATAGCTTTATAAACAATATCTAAAAGATTTCTAGACTCGAAATAATTCAACGCCGCTTCAGTTGTACCGTTTAAAGATTTCACTTTTTCTTTTAATGTTCCGGCAAATTCCTCTGTCACGTCAAGCATTTTGCCCGAGCCATAAACAGTTTGAACCGCAAACTTTTTTGCAATATCTTTGTTAAGTCCAAGTTTCTCAGCGGCTTTTTGCATAAGTTCGCAGAAATAAAATATGTACGCAGGTCCCGAGCCAGACAACGCCGTAATAACATTAAAATTTTTCTCGTCAAGAATCTCAGCTTTTCCTATAGCTGAAAATAAACATTTCGCCCTTTGAAGTTGCTCGTCTGAAACGAATCTCCCTTTGCACAAAGCCGTAGCACCTGAAAGCACAAGAGCTGGAGTATTAGGCATTGCTCTGATAACCGCAACGTTTTTTTGAATATTGTCTTCAATAAACCTCGTCGTTATTCCAGCAGCAATTGAAATAACAATCGCTTTCCTTTTTATAAAATTTCTTATCTCATCAAATACTTTAAGCATATTCTGCGGTTTAACGGAAAGAAAAATTATATCGGCTCCTATTATAGCTTCACCTTTGTCTTCGGAGATTGATACGCTGAATTTTCTTTGGAGATTTAACACTTTTTCTTTAACTATGTCATTGCAAACAATATTTTCAGCCTTAACAAGTCTCGCACCTAAAAGACCGCCTATAATAGCCTGTGCCATATTTCCGGAACCGATAAAAAAAAGCTTTTTACTTATTTCCATAATTTCTTTTCCCAAATATTGCCGAACCTACCCTCACCATAGTAGCGCCTTCTTCAACGGCAATTTTATAATCGTCTGACATTCCCATAGATAAAATATTAAATTCGGAACTGCCAAAAGATCTTTTTATGTTTTCAAATAATTTATACGTTTGTTTAAAATAAGGTCTCGAATCTTCGGGATTATCGCTATAAGGCGCTATAACCATTAACCCTTTTATTAAAATGTTCGGAATTGACAGACACTGTTTATAAAAATCTTCTAAATCATCAGGACTGACGCCAGTTTTAGTAACTTCGTGCGAAACTTTTACTTCGACAAGACAATTCTGCAACTTGCCCATACCCGCCGCATGGCGACCTATAGCAACAGCAAGGTCTATACTGTCTAAAGAGTGTATCAAATCAAAATTTTCTACAGCTTTTTTTGCCTTGTTTGATTGTAAATGTCCGACAAAATGCTTTGTAATACCGTCAAGAGAGGAGCCAAGTCGCCCAAATTTGAGCAACGCTTCCTGTATTTTACTTTCTCCGATATGTTCTATCTCGTGTTTCAAAGCTTCTAAAACATCCCAATAAGGAAAAGTTTTTGTCACTGCTACAAGTTCAACAACATCAGTAGAGGCATTTTTGACTGAATCTATGGCATTTTTAATGAATTCTATGTTTGCACGGATATTGTTCATTTATATTTCTTTAGTATTCTTTAATAATATCGTTATAATTATAGCATATTCTTTGCTATTTTAAGAACTTTAAAATGAGTTGCTTTTCAATATTTATGTAATTGCCAAGAATTGAGTTTAATCTGTTGCGGTAATACTACTGTTAGTCATAGAATTCTTGAGTTTGCGGAGAGCGATATTTGCTTTGTGGTGACGCGGATTAAACCTTAAGGTAAGTTCCCATGCACGTTCAGCTTCATAATATTTACCCTGTGCGTACAAGACTAGTCCTTCAGCATATTTTTTATCGGCCGACGCTTCGTCGTATTCAACTTTTTCTTCCTGCTGTCCTTCAGACTGGCTAGTCGTTTTATTCTTTACCGACAATGACTTTGAAAGCTCAGCTACGGATTTACCAATATATTCTCTTGCTTTGTTACAGTATTCCAGAGTTTTTGAAAAATTATTACTGCTTACAAATTTTTCAAGCTCTTCCATTTCCTTTACACACTGTAACCATTTCCTCAAATTATATTTTTCAATTCCCCTTTTTAGCATTTCTCTCGCCTGCATATCGAGTTTTTTCTCTCTCTCTTCCAATTTTTCAAGCTTAAGAATCGTATCTATTTTCTTGCTGTAATCTTTTACTTCTTCGGTCCCGCCAACAAAACCAATATTCTTTTTCCATTCGTTTAGCGCCTCTTTGTAATTGGCGTCGTAGTAAGCGACATATGCTTTCGCATAAGTTAATTTCCCAAAATCCGACTCATTGTTACTATATGCCGTTTCTTTCATCATCTTAGCGATTTTTTCATAAAGATCCCGAGGCAATTCATAATCCGGACAAGACATAACTATAGCGGAAAGCATATCCGTAGCTCTTAAATATTCTTTATTATCATATAAACGTTTTGCTTCTACAAATTTTTTTTCGGCATTTTTAAAATTCATTTCCCTTTTGTTTAAAGCAGCATACGCTTCTTTTGAAAGTTCGTCCGAAAATTCATCAGATTTTTTAAAATTCCATTTATAAGTAAGTCCAAAACGGTTTATTAAACCCATATTTCCAAAATCGGCAGCATAATTCAATATAAACGAATAAAAACTTATCCCTATGCCAAAAGTAAAATGCTCAGGATAATATCCGGCACACAAAGTGTATTTGTCTGCAATTATGTAAGCTAAACCCCCGCAAAAATTCGTATAACCATCTTCACGTTTTAAATCGGCATAAATATTTATCGTATCTTTTGATTTAAATCTGTTGCACACTGGAAAAATAAAAGCAAAACTTAATCTATAAATTATCGGTATTCCATCTTCTCTACCGTCGCCATTGTTCAGTCGACTTACAGTAAAATTCTGCGCCGATATTCCCAGCTTTACTTTCAAGACATTGCCGAAATCAATAATTTTTGAAAGTCCGCCGTCAATTGCATATGTACCATTTTTAAAATTTAAATCACGAGGTAAACATTTAGCACTAAATCCGCAAGCTACATTTAAAAAATTTATAAAACAGGAGGCAGCGACAACAAAATCCCAAGTATTTACAGAATTGACTTTTTCAGGATTGCTGAATATATCTTTTCTCAGCTCTACATTTCCGCTCGACAAATTAGAAGCGGAAATCCCAATAAACGCTTTCTTTTCCGCTCCAAACACTGCTGATATTGAATTATGGGAACTTCCTTCAAACAAATTAAATCTTGAAAAACTTACAGCATTCCCGGGGAAAAACACCATAAGCGACGGGTTGTACTGTAAACTTGCAGGATCGTCATAAGCTGAAAATACGCTTTCGCCAGTGCCGAAAGAAGTTACACTCGAGCCATGCGATAAAAAATGTCTCCTTCTTCCAAATTCAGAGTAAGAGATTCGCGTATTTACAATAATAAGCGTTAACGACAAAACAACTGCTATTATTTTACTATTAAGATTCTGCATTTTTCTGTTTCCGTTTTATTTAAATACCTTTTAGTTAAAACCGCTAGATAAGTGCCGCTGTAAAGCATCCTGCCGGCGTCGTCCTTTCCGTCATACATTATAATTTGCGGAGCATTTCCCGGAAAGGATATAGTCGACGATTCCCATATTTTATCGCCGTACTCAGAATAAATCGTTATCTGTGCTGTTCCATTTTGATACATAGGAAAAACAAAAGCAGTTTGAGCGACTCTTGTTGGATTAAAAGGATTTGGAGCATTATAAAATCTTTTTGGCAGGCCTCCTGTTATAAAAGAATAAACCTCAGTTTTAAGAGAAGCACCAAACTTATTTTTTACTATCATATACCAATAATATCGTTTTCTATGGTCGAGATTTGAAATGGTAAACGACAGCGAATTAACACCAGGTCCACTGTCAACTTCAGGTAACTTTGATTCTGATTGCTCAAACCCAAGATATAATTTATAAGATAGCAAATCATTCTCTTCATCGCTCTTTACACTCCATGAAAAGCAAACATTATCAGGCGAAACATCATTAAGCAGACTCGGAGATTTTCTAACGAAATTATAAGGTCTTGTAGTAACATGCCAACACCCTGATATTTCACAGAGTTTATCTGTGGTTATATATTTATAATTGTAGCTCCCTTTCTTTAAACGCAAACTGCATATACAGATATTATCTTCTACATTGCTTTTATTCATCGTATGAGTCTTTGTCGAACCATCTGGGGATGTTAAAATAAGTTGAGGAAGTTCTGATTGACCGTTATACTTTACCTTAAAAACTGCATCTTCGCCGTATATTGAAAAAGTATTTTGTTCATGCAACGGCTCTATGAGTTGAACTTTGTCAAACAAAGACGCAAAATTGCCTCCCATCCCATGATTAAATTCTTGAAAATAATCGTATGAAATTTCATCATAGTCGCCTTTGCTGCCTCTAGATAAAACCTTTCCATCAAACGGAAAAATGGCACCATCTACGAAAAGTCCTCTATGACGCATAAAAAAATCACTCTGATCCAGATCTTGGTAACCTGTCGACTGTTCAGCAAAAACTACGACGGCAATAATCGCGCTGCAAAAAACTGAAAATAATAAAACACATAATATTTTTCTCATAAATTAAAGTACGTTTTAATATATATTAAAAATCAAAAAAACTAGTTTAAATAAAGAAACTCTTTATTTTCTCATCTTTAAATTTTCCACATTTTTCCCATCAACAACTCTGATAGGATATTTTTGCGCATAATATTTTTTTAATGCTTTTATCTTTCTATTTCTTGCAAAATAACTACGAGTCTGATGAAGCATAAAACCATGCTTTCTGTACTTATCTTCAAACAATAGGTACTTTATCACATTTGCTTGTATCTTTAAAGCCATAGGGAGCATTTTGTTCACTATTTCCTTATTGAACTCGGATAACGGCATAAAATTTGTAGAAAACTCAACCGAAGACGAGCTGCAGTTCTGTCCGTAAAAACCTATATGTTGAACATAACAATTTTTTGGAACCATAAGCCTTATGCCGTTGTCAATTAAAAAATCAGATAATATAAAATCCATACAGCCCGAATTTCCTTCTTGTTTTAAAACAAATTTTTGAAGAAGATCTTTTGAGACACAAATTCCAGCAAAACCAACGTTCTCTTTATACACAAATTCCCCGTCAAAATATATGTCCCTGTGAAGTTCCGAATTATATAGTCCCAAAAAGCCGTCAGTTCTATCAAAGTTATTTAAAATATAGTCTATTGCGTCAGGTCTTAACAATAAATCAGAATCACAAATAAATAAAACATCGTTTTCTGTATTTAAAAAATCAAGTATAATTTTATAAGTATGCCTATCAGCTTTTAAGTTATTTTCCCCGTCCACAATCCATGCATTAAATTTATTAAATAACTGTCTTAAATAATCACTATCAAATTCAGTGCTGCAATCGTTAAAAACCTTTATTATACTTTTATTAACATTTGAACACTCATATAAAGATTTTGCGGTAATCTCAAGATATTGTTTTCTGTTGTAAACAGGTATTGCAATCATCAGCTTCATTTCAAAACCCTTATAAAAGTTTTCGTAAAGCTTCCAAAACGTTGTCATTGGATATATTTTTTATATCATTTTCTAAGCTGTTGTTTTTCGTATCAACAAAAATCTGAACAGCGTTTGGATTGTTAGGAGCCCAAATTATATCAACTCTCTCATAAGTATTTGAATAATTTAAATACAAAGCGACTGTCTTCTTATTAAAAGCTGTCGCAATATGAACTATAGACGTATCGGGAGTAATCACCACATCCGCGCATTTTATTAAGGCGGCACTTTTCAGTATCGATTCGAAGCTAGACACGAAAGTCCTGTCACTCTCCAAAGATATTATTTTCTTTTTATTTTTTTGCTGGCATAACACAAATACACAACAGTCAATTTCATTCTCTATAATGTCAATTAGTTCTTTAAGTTTCAAATAACTAAAACTTCTATGTTTGCTTGCGGCAAAAGGATTTAAAACTATCCTATATTTCGCATTACATTTCTTGATTAATTTAAGAGCTTCGCTCTCTTCTTTATAAGTAAAAGTTATATCGTACTTTAAATCAGGATTTTCAATTTTCAGGACTTTTAAAAGATGCTCATACCATTTTGAAATATGTAGCCTAAAAAAACTCACATCTATTGAAAAATCGTAAATATTATATGAACTCTTGTAAAATCCTATGAGAAATTCTGGAGCGATAATACGCAACATCAACATGTGTTTAAGGCGAGGTCTGAATGGATAAAAATCAACAGCAAGACTTATATTTTGCCTCTGCAATTCTCTAAAAACCAAAATATCTCTAAAAAAACTTTTCCCGGTTTCATATATCTGATCAACATTACTATTGTATCTTATTATTTCTCTGTTACTTCTACCACAGAGAACTATAACCTTAATACTGGGATATTTCTTTTTTATTTCCCTAAAAAATAAGGTCGAAACCACAGTATCGCCCATCTTGTTGTCATTTCTAAAAAACAAAACAGACTTGGCTCTACTCGCATCTAAAACCTTGCCAGATTTACTTTTCTTATCAAAAAACTTTTTTGCCAACAATTCTCTTAAAGATCTTATTCTTGCTTTTAACCCGCTCTGCATTCTCTCGCTTTCCAATATTACTCATCAAGAAATTTGCACAATCCTTTCCGCGCTATAAAAATAATCTATCTGCCTTATGTCCCTGACTGCCATGAATTTAAATACTCTTCCTGTTCTTCTGTGAGAGCGTCTATTTTAATACCCATAGAATTCAGCTTGAGTCTTGCTATTTCGTTGTCGAGTTTTTCAGGAACCACATATACAATGTTTTCAAGACTTACACAGTTTTCAACCAAATATTGCACAGAAAGCGCCTGATTTGCAAAAGACATATCCATGACACTTGCGGGATGTCCTTCAGCAGCTGCAAGGTTTATCAATCTCCCCTCGCCAAGTACGTATATAGTTTTATCGTTTTTCAAAGTGTACTCATCAACGAAATCTCTTACGTTTTTTACGAATTCGGACATATCCCTCAACGTCTTTAAATTTATTTCACTGTTAAAATGCCCGGAATTACAGACAATTGCGCCATCTTTCATTAAAGAGAAATGATCGCCGTCAATTACGTTTAAACTGCCTGTGAGAGTAATAAAAATATCGCCCTTTTTTGCGGCTTCTTTCATCGGCATAACTTCAAATCCGTCCATAGTCGCTTCAATCGCTTTAAGATGGTCAATCTCAGTTACTATGACATGCGCACCAAGACCTTTTGCTCTCATGGCAAAACCTCTGCCGCACCATCCATAACCCGCGGTGACAACAACCTTACCGGCAAACAAAATATTTGTAGCTCTTATTATACCATCTACCGACGACTGTCCCGTACCGTATCTGTTGTCAAAGAAATGCTTTGTCAACGCATCGTTAACAGCAATAACCGGATATGCGAGAGCTTTACATTTTGCCATAGCCCTAAGTCTTACAACACCTGTTGTAGTCTCTTCTGTCCCACCTATAATATCTCTTAATAAATCCCTTCTCCCCAAAAGAATTGTCGTAATTAAATCGGCACCGTCATCCATAGTTATTTGAGGTTTTATATCCAAAACTGCATTTATATGTTTATAATAAGTCTCGTTATCTTCACCCTTAATCGCAAAAACAGGAATATTGTAACGTTCTACCAAAGAAGCGGCAACATCATCTTGAGTTGACAAAGGGTTTGATGCACATAAATATATTTCTGCCCCGCCGCCTTTTAGTGCAATAGCCAGATTTGCCGTTTCTGCAGTAATATGCAAACAAGACGAAATTTTCTTTCCTTTTAAGGGTTTTTCCTTTAAGAATCTTTCCCTTATCTGCTTTAATACAGACATTTCTTTTTCAGCCCATAAAATTCTTTTGCTGCCTTTCTCGGCAAGTTTAATATCTTTTATATCGTATTTCATTTTATTCCACATTAAAAAATTGACGATATACTTCCACAGCGAACATTTTAGTCTCCACATTCTCGTTTCAGTTCACCAACTTTATTGAGTTTTTCCCATGTAAAATCTTTTCCATTTCTACCAAAATGTCCATAAGCGGCAGTTTGGGCAAAAATAGGTCTGCGAAGCTGTAAGTAATCCGTAATACCTTTAGGAGTAAGTGGAAATATTTTTCTCACTGCAGATTCTAACATCGAATCTGAAATTTTACCAGAATGATGCGTGTCAATCATTACCGAAACAGGATCTGCCACCCCAATTGCATAAGCAAGCTGTACCGTACATTTATCGGCAAAATCGGCCGCAACTATATTTTTTGCAATATGCCTTGCCATATAACAGGCGCTCCTGTCAACTTTTGTAGAATCTTTACCTGAAAATGCTCCACCGCCGTGCGCGGTTATCCCACCATAAGTGTCAACTATTATTTTTCTTCCGGTAAGACCGGTATCCGCCGCAGGTCCACCAAATAAAAACTTTCCCGTAGGATTTATATATACCCTTGTGTCCTCATCAATCAATTCTCCAAGAGCGTATTTAATAACCTCTTTTTCGATTTCCTTTTTTGATTTTTTTGTTATGCTATTTCCTGCCATATCCAGAATTGCTTCAGTATGCTGTGTCGACAAAACAACCGCATCTATTCTTTTCGGTTTCCAATCCACATATTCAACAGTTACTTGTGTCTTGCCGTCGGGTCCCAAATACGGTAAAATGCCTTTTTTTCTTACTTCAGCAAGTCTCACCGCGAGCTTATGCGCTAACATTATAGGCAAAGGCATAAGTTCGGGGGTTTCTTTGCATGCAAACCCTATCATCAATCCTTGATCGCCGGCTCCGCCGATATCAACGCCCATAGCAACATCTGGAGACTGCGCATTTACAGCGTCTATAATCGCGCATATATTGTAGTCAAATCCAAAGGATATCTTATCATAACCTATTTCTTTTAAAGCTTTCTTTATAATATCTCTGATATTAACCCTTGCACTTGTAGTAATTTCTCCGCCTATAATAAGCAACCCTTTAGAAATAAAAGTCTCGCACGCAACTCTCGCCTTTGAATCTTGTTTTAAAATAGCATCCAAAATACTGTCTGAAATTATATCACACACTTTATCGGGGTGACCTTCGGTGACAGATTCAGACGTAAAAAAATAACCCTGTTTATTTGACATAAAAATCACCTCTTAATAAGCAGTATAAGTTAAGCCAGCTGGTTACAAATTACTTTTGCAACAAAGTCCGGCGAAATGGAATCCATGCATACAGCCTTATCAAAACCTCTAATGCATTTTAGGTCCCAGTCTTTAATTACCGTAAAACAATCTGAACATAATCCCGATGTAATATTTATATTATTTTCATAACCGACATATTTAGCATTAGAGGGACCGAAAAGAACAACGGATTTCACATTCAAAGCTCTAGCGATATGTACACAACCGCCGTCGGTATCAATATGGAGCGACGAATACTTAATAACCGAGCAAAGCTCGTCAAAAGAAGTTTTTCCGTTCAAATCTATATCTGTCTCTTCAAAACAATCGCTGCTTATACCGACCTGAACTACCTTAAAATATTTTAATTTTCTCTTTATGTTTTCCAACAATCTTTTCCAGCTTTTAGTTTCCCATATTTTTGTGTGCCATCTATTTATCCTCGGGACATAACCTCTATTTCCCCAACCATGCTGAAAAGTTATATATTTATCCCTTTTACTCAACCCAAATTTCGCAATATCCTGATATTTATAATTTAACACCAAATCATTTTCTTTAACGTCCTTAATACCGGCAGTCAGCTTCATAACAGAATTAATATTTAAACCGTTTTTAACAGCTTCTTTCTGAAAAAGATACTGGTTTTCAGGACCAAAACAGTATGGATATTCCTTCTTTATCTCCTCAAAATCGGTCGCAAACTTCTTCAAAATATCGTTTTTTAAATTATTTATCTTTAAATCAGCTATACCCGACGTCACTTTGTTTAAACTCAAATAATCTACGATAATATCATATTTCTTACGCGTAAGCTCTATAGAATAATCATAAAAGAAAAATCTTATATTTTTTACATCCGCTAAAAATGGTTTAGATTTTATATTATAAATATCAATTATCACCGATGGAAATATATCAATAAGTTTTAACACCGCACTTTTTTGTCTTATAATATCGCCGATACCACCTGCAAGAACTACAGCGATATAAATTCTTTTATCCTCGTTTTTTCCCGACATTAGATAGAAAGAATGAGGAAAACTTTTAAGGAAATCTTTAATTATTTTTCTTTTTTTGATTTTTTGATTTTGCCTCTTTATTTTCATGCTCAATGAAGTCAGCTCTGCATCGGCTTCTTCCAATGCTATTTTATGCGCTTCAGGGCAAAACAAAATCATAGACTCCTCTCACTTTTTTTAGCAGACTTAAACGGTTTTCCTTTAGGAGGTTCTTCTTTCTTGACATCTATTTTTTTTTCGTTTTCCCCAAAAACTCTTTTCCTTATTTCAGCCTCTATTTCTTCGGCAACTGCGGAATTTTCGGACAAAAATGTTTTTACATTATCTCTTCCTTGTCCGAGTCTCTCACCTTTATAGCTGAAAAATGCCCCCGCTTTCTCAATTATTCCGTCATTTACGCCCATATCTATCAAATAGCCAAGCTTATCAACGCCCTGTCCAAATATTATTTCAAATTCAGCCTGCTTAAAAGGCGCCGCAACTTTATTTTTTACAACTTTGACTCTTACTCTGTTGCCTAAAATTTCTTCACCTTTTTTAATTGATTCGATTCTTCTTATATCCAGTCTTACTGAAGAATAAAATTTGAGCGCAAGCCCTCCGGGAGTTGTTTCAGGGTTTCCCCACATCACTCCTATTTTTTGTCTCAACTGGTTTATAAATATTATTGAAGTTTTCGATTTAGAAATATTTGAAGTAAGTTTTCTAAGCGCCTGACTCATAAGTCTTGCCTGAAGACCCACAAAAGAATCCCCCATCTCGCCTTCAATTTCAGCTTTAGGAACAAGAGCCGCTACAGAGTCGACAACTATAATATCAACCGCTCCGGAACGTATAAGCTTATCCGCAATTTCAAGCCCTTGCTCACCTGAATCCGGCTGCGATATTAAAAGATTGTCTATATCCACGCCAAGTTTTTGCGCATACTCAGGATCCATGGCGTGTTCTGCGTCAATATATGCCGCAATACCGCCAAGCTTTTGCGCCTCAGCAACCATACACAAAGCAAGCGTTGTTTTTCCTGACGACTCTGGACCATAAATCTCAATTATCCTTCCGCGCGGGATTCCTCCCACGCCGATAGCTATATCAAGAGGAAGAGCGCCTGTTGGTATTGAATCAACTTTTTCTTTCAAATGCTTCTCGCCAAGTCTCATAATCGCTTCTTTCCCAAAATCTTTTTCAATCTGTAAAAGAGCTAAATCCAACGCCTTAAGCTTTTCGTCTTTTGCCATAACTTCCCCCGACTATATTTCTATTTCCGCTCATAAGTTATTATCAACAATAAATCCCCCCCCTCTATGCCAATTTCCTGTCTAAAAGCGATAAGGAAAAGAATCATATTAATACTTTTACAATTTTGCCTGATTCAACATTCATAAACGCATTTTCTGTATCCACTAATATATGTTTTTTACTTCAGTCTAGGCTACCATATTTTTTTGCCGCATTATCAAAACTCTCGGCGCCGATGGACAAAATAACTATGCCGACTGTGCGTTTAAACATTCTATTAATAAAGCATAATTTATAGGTAAAATTGTATGATATAATATTTAACAGGTTTTGTCATTTCGCATGTATGCGTTATTTTACAAAAAACCAAACTTTAAAATACCCTGATATTTTTGGATTTTTCAAGATTTTGTAGTAAAACTATCTCGTCTTTCAGAACAACAAAAGCATATTCTATTGTATTTTCTTTTCCAAACTTAAGCTTAAGAGACAAGAGATTTTAAGAATTGATGGATTTTTACCATTGCTAAAGTATCTTGGGCGCAATATTTAAGTAAGTTCTTTTTTGTTTCTTCAATTTTTTTATCGTCATAAAGTTTCATTGCCATAAAAGCAAAAGCAGCGGCGGCGGCGCCGCCGTCTCCTATTTCTAAATCTGCATAACTCATTGTAGGAATTAATACCGGAAGAATCTTTTTAATAGACGAACGACCGTGAAAATTTATATTGTAATAATTCTTTCTGACGACTAGTTCCAAATCGACAATTCTTCCGACTATCTTAATAAGTTTTTCACATAAGTCAGGAAAAAGTCCTGCAAGTTTAGATATGGCAATACGTTCAAAATTTGCATAGGTTATAATACTACCTTTTACTCCGAGATACTTAATAAGTTTTTCTGCAATTTCACGACGGCAGTCTTTTGTATGATCCGCAATATACTCATAATGATTTAATATGTTTCCCGCATCATCAGTTTTATCTATTGAAAATTGCGTCAAAAGCTGCGTATGCGGAGCAATATCCTGATATAACGGCATTATCATCGTCACCGACTCAAAATCAAGATAATAAAAAGGACGTTTTATATTCTCAAGTTCGGTCTTTAAATTTTCAGAAACATAGTTTATATTTGTTAAAACACAATTTTTAACTATCCGCTGCATCTCCGTAAGCTCAAAATTGTCCGGAATTTTATCAATTGTATCCGCACCCAACGATATTAATTCCTCTATTGCAAGAGCAGAAAGCCTTGGCAAATCAAATATATGGTTTTTCACATCCTTGTTATTAATACATATGTCAAATATCGGACAGTTTTTACAGCTTTTTTTTAAATAAGGTTTCGGCATATTTTCAGATTCAACATCTTTAAGAATCTCATCTGAAAGATTTAAAAATTCCTGAACTTTCATTCCAACTTTTTCAGTACAGTCTAATTCCTTGAAAAGCTGTGATGCATCCATTCCAAGACGATAATCATTTGATAAATAAAGAAGACTGGTCTTACTTACGCTAAGTCCTAATTTAGCCAAAACCATTGCGTTAAAAGCCACATCGTGAATGTGTCTAATCTTATATTTGCCGCCCGCTTTAACCTCAAATAAATGCCACGAATTATCCGCAAGTTTTCGTAATATATCGACCCTTATTGAATAACCACCGGCAGCAAAAGAAGCTCCGCAAATTGCTTTAACATCGGGATTTAAAACTAATTCTTTGGCATATAATATTGAATCATCAGTTCTTGATTTTTTGGCGTTTACCATATCCGAAAAAAGATGTTGTGAAACTTTATGAATATTCCTCAGTTCAAGCCTCAGAAGCTCATTATTTAAACCGCTAAGCCTTTGAACCATACCTCTCTTGGTCATCCAGCCTAAAGTAGGGCATCTCAAATAATTGACAAAAATAGTTTTATTTATATCCATAGCTCAGACACTCGATGTGCATCATTATTGCACACGCAAGAGAAGAGATTTCCAAGTTTCACCGCGCCCGCTATCTCAAAAGTTTCTCTCAACAATCTATCATTTATTTTAAAGCGGATACTCCCGCGACCGAAGATTGCGTTAAATTATATTTCCATAACTACGGAATATCTATTTAACAACGTTAAAAGCTGACACTAATCATAAGATAGATTTCCTTGTTATAAAAAACGACAAGACTGAGATGCTTTGGAATAACAAACATCTTTCATACATTACCGCTAAGTCTTAAACATCTTTTCTTTAATCTTTCTAAGCTTTTCCACAACTGAATAAGGTATTCTCATTCTGCCCATAGTCGGAGGTTTTTCTTTATAAGGACCATGGCAGTCCGACCCTCCTGTTGCAACAAGATTAAACTTTTCAGCAAGACTTAAAAACTTTTTCACCATATTTTCCGAATGCTTTATATGCCAAGCTTCAATGCCCATAAGTCCGCTTTTGATAAGGAGTTTAAATATATTTTCATCATTATAATTAATATAATAAGGATGCGCGACAACAGGCACTCCGCCGGCATTTAAAATAAGTTTTATTGCATCGTGCGCCGAGACATAATGTTTAGAAGCATAGGCCGGTTTATCGTTTGCCAAATATCTCCGAAACGCTTCTTCAATACTTCCCACAAGTTTTTCTTCGACCAATGCTTTAGCAAAATGCAGTCTTCCTATAGCCTTATTCCCGGCTTTTTTTACAAAACTGTCATCTTTCAACTCAGCACCGTTATTTTTAAGGTTCCAAAGCATTTTCTCAGCTCTTTCATACCTTGCTTTTTTAAAAATAGTTAAAGTCTCTTTCAATTCCTCAGATTTATAATCTATATAATACCCTAAAATATGCATTTCATTCTTTTGCGAATTCGATATAATTTCAGATGATAATTCGATTCCGGGAATAACTTCAAGTCCAGTCTTTGATGCAGCTTTTAAAGCCTCATCAATGCCGTCTACAGAATCATGATCTGTTATACCTATTGCGGCAAGTTTCATTTTAGAAGCATATTCGATTGCTTCTTTGGGGGTAAATGCGCCGTCAGAACAATTCGTGTGAACATGCATATCAACATATAAATCACTGACATTTCCATCATTCATTATACAGTCTCCAACAGTAAAGCCATAACATCAATTCTTTCGCTTTTTGAAAACATTGCGTCTCTGAATATATTTTGTCATTTAAATCTTTCCGCTATATATATTTTTTCAGAGAACATTGAATTCGCCACAAAAGAATCGAGATTTTCAAAATAAAAGAACTTTTCTTCCACTTTCAACACTAAATTTTCTAAAAGAATCCAATTCTTATTAAGCACACTATCTCAACATCTTTATTAAAAGGGAAAATTATGTCGAGATTATGCGCTAAAGCACCTGTATCCACAAAATAAGCATATTGTAGAAATCATTAAGTTTTTTTCTATTGACAAAATTACGATAAAAATTCGCCATTAAAATATTTTTAGAGCTTTTAAAAACAGTACGCATATTTAAACAAAAAAACGCTAAAATCCTGCAGACTGAAAAATTCATCTGCCAGCTATTTTTTTGGTTTTTATCTCTTAGATATGGAAGTTGGTTTTCTTTGTAAGTTAAAAAAGCATAAAGATTAAGTTCTTACATCATAAAGTATTGCCTGCTACTACTTATTATTATTCCTGATTTTTAAATGAGAATCTATACTCTATCTCCCCTGTCGACACAACCTTTAACTCGCTGCGCACCATTCTTTCAAGATAAGACGGTTCATTTTCAAGATAATATATCCTATTTTTCAACAGATCGTTTTCAGCTCGTGCATTCTCTATATCTTTCTTTAATTTATTTTGTTCAAAAAAACGTCTTACAAGAGTTCTACTGCCCTCGTTGAAAGTTAAAACCAATAAAGCAGGTATAGCAATGATAAAAATAATATAACGAACTTTAAATCTTCTCATTTTCAGGAATCTTCTTTTATCTGTTACTTCTACAATCTTTAAACAGAACAGTTTACTTTCCTTGAAAGAACAAAATTCCTGAAAGATTTGCTCTTTCTTCAGAATTCTGAAAAAGCACAAACTTCTTTTCAATGACATGCAAAGGCAACAACAAACTTTGGCTCACACATTGTCAAAACACCAAGGTTCTATTTCTTTTTCTATTATTTTGGTCTCGACTGGACGGATACCACACCCCGACAGGCAACACAGAAACAACACTATAATCTTTTTCATCTTTTCCACGCAGCATTCATATTACTGTATATTTCTGAAGCTTTCCGCGCTACTTCCAACCAGTTAGACTGTTCCTCAAACGTCATAACGGACAATCCACCCTCGTATTTATTAAGGACATAGAATATATTTAGCACGTACGAAATTATTTCGTCGTTAAGACGTTCTAATTTTGCCATAGTTTCTTCTGACGCCACTTCACAGACTGACATTAATATTTTTTTCTCCTTTAATATATCTCTCGAGTGTTTTCACAACATATTCACGAATGACACCTTCTCCTAATCGCTTTAACCAAACTCTTTAATATGGATACTTTCCCATCTTTTTATACGCGTCTTACCTGCCAAGTGTAGAGAAAAATACTCAATAGAAAACAGTTCCATCTTCCCTTTTCAAAAAGAAAAGGGAAGATGGGGAAAGCCAGCCGCATCACTTTATGCTTGAAAACGCAGATTTGCCTAAATAAGTTGCTTTGGATCCCAGCTCTTCTTCAATTCTTAAAAGCTGATTATACTTACACATTCTGTCAGTTCTTGATGCGGACCCCGTTTTAATCTGCCCCGTATTAAGAGCAACAGCTAAATCCGCAATAATGTTATCTTCAGTTTCGCCTGAACGGTGCGACATAATCGCCGTATAGCCAGCTTTATACGCCATCTGAACAGCAGCAACCGTTTCAGAAAGAGAACCTATCTGATTAACCTTTATAAGAATTGAATTTGCAATGCCTTTATCAATGCCATCTTTAAATATTTTCGTATTTGTAACAAAAAGGTCGTCGCCAACAAGCTGAAGCTTCGATTTCAGTTCTTCCGTTAAAACTTTCCAACCGTCCCAATCGGACTCACTTAATCCATCTTCTATGGATATTACAGGATATTTTTCCAAAAGACCTGCATAAAAAGAAATCATATCTTTTGACGTTTTTACTTTATCTTTTACTTCGCCTTCAAGAGTATATTTGTTGTTTTCATAGAGTTCGCTCGCCGCAACATCTAAAGCAAAAACGATATCTTTACCAATTTCGTAACCGGCTGCTTTAACGGCTTCGCATATTACTTCTAAAGCCTGCGCATTGGACTTTAAATTCGGAGCAAATCCACCTTCATCGCCGACTCCAGTCGCATAACCTTTTTCGTTTAAAACTTTTCTTAAACTGTGAAAAACTTCGCAGCCCATCCTTAAAGCCTCACGGAAATTTGGAGCGCTTACGGGCGCAATCATAAATTCCTGTAAATCAACATTATTGTCGGCATGTTCTCCGCCGTTGATAATATTCATAAGCGGCACAGGTAAAATATATTTGTCGCTTTTAATATTGTAAATTTCTCTCACATACTCGTATACGGGAAGTTTATTTGAATTTGAACCGGCTTTGGCACAAGCAAGCGATACTCCCAAAATTGCATTGGCGCCAAGATTACTTTTAAAATCTGTGCCGTCAAGTTTCATCATTACATCGTCGATGTCTTGCTGCTTCGTTATTTCAAAACCTGTGAGTTTAGGAGCAATTATATTGTTAATATTTGAAACCGCTTTCAACACACCTTTACCGCCAAATCTCCTTTTGTCACCATCTCTGAGTTCTAAAGCTTCCCTTGAACCTGTTGAAGCTCCTGACGGAACAGCTGCTCTTCCCAATGTGCCGTCTTCAAGCTTAACGTCAACCTCAACCGTAGGATTCCCACGCGAATCAATAATTTCCCTGCCTGTGATTTTTACAACTTTTGCCATACTTAATACCCCTCTAATTTAAGATTTGCAGCGACTTATACCGTCAATTTATAAGCATTTCAAAAAATTTAACAGAAAACCTCTTAGACAGCAAACTGTTGTTAGAAATTACTTCAACTTTTATATTGCCATCTTCTACATCCGCTATGAAAATGCCTACTTCGGTCGAATCTAAACAACAATCAAAACTCTTTGAAAAATTGAAAGCCACTATATATCCGTCTTCAAAACTCTTATGTACAACTTTTGCCATAATATTCTCTATCGCGACGAGGCTTTTATCAAAACATTCTTTCTTTGACATCGCAAAAATTTTATCAATTCTTCCGGTTTTCTCATCTTTAAATTTTTCAATAGAAAAACCTAACACACGTCCCGAATAATCCAATAAAACCGACGAGCATGACATTAAAAACAAAAAGGATATTATTAAGATAAAAAGAAGTCGTATCATAATTAGGTATTGAGAAATTATAACAAATCATATTTAACAAGTAAACCACCGCATGAAATGATATATAATACGACAGTTATAGTATAAAATGTAGAGAAATTTATGGGAAATTACCACCAAAATTCATATTACGGGAGCGGTGGTTTCAGAAAGTACGTTATGCATATTTATGACAGCCGGGACTTTTTATTTAAAGATCGTTTTGAAGAGAGCGGCAAAGAAAACAGCCAAAGGCAATCTTATGAATACAAGCCAAATAAAAATAAATGAGGAAAATAAAATGTCAAAAATAGACAATTAATTGCAAACAGGAGACGAGCTGCCATAGTTTAAAATTCAATAAAACTCCTGAAAATCCTACATATATTCTAAAAACAAGAATCGTGCTTTTCATAGATACAAACAAACATCATCAACGTTTACGTATAATGGTCATTTTATATATTTTTGTATAATACATTTATGAAAAATAGCTTGATACCAATTAATTTTTTAGAGACGCCGACTGACAATTCCGATACGATTGCAGGGTTAAAAGATTTCTGGAAAAAAGTTTTTCCTCTTATTTCATACAGAGAAAAACATTTTGACGACGTATGGAAAAACGGAACTGAAGAAGAAATTTTTGCAGAACTTGTATTTTGTCTTTTTACTCCGCAGAGCAAAGCAGTATCGTGCTGGGCTGCAGTAAACGATCTCGCCGACAAAAATATGATATTTAATTCCAAAGAAGAAGATATAGCAAAAACAATTAAAAAAGTCAGATTTAGAAACAATAAAGCAAAGTACGTCGTCAAAACAAGGAAATTGTTTACGACTAGCGGTAAAATAAGTATAAAAGAGAAACTTAAATCTTTTAAAGATACTGATGAATTGAGAAAATGGCTTATAAACAATATTAAAGGCATAGGGTACAAAGAAGCGGGACACTTCTTGAGAAATATAGGCATAGGAAAAGATCTCGCCATATTGGACAGACATATATTAAAAAATCTTAAAGTTTACGGCACAATAAAAGAAATACCTAAGACGCTTAATGCAAAAACATATCTGAGAATAGAAAAGCAAATGCAGGATTTTGCAAAAAATATCGGAATTCCAATGTCTCATTTGGATATGTTGTTCTGGTGTAAGAATACAGGAGGGATTTTTAAATAGGAACGTACGAGAATTTAAAAGCTTATAAAGAAAACATAACAGGAGATTATACGCTTTTATACGCGCTGACGATAAATTAAGCGGACAAACCGTAAATAATGCATAACCGTCTCTCATCTTAGTTGTTTACTTCAAAATCACCTATGGCAAACAAGTCTTAGAAGTGCATAATTTCTTGCGTACAAATTTGCCGCATTATAGCACAAATTGATAATGATACGACTGCTTTTTTCAGCTTCTTAACACTTTCTTGCGATTTCTCTTACAAATTCCTCCGTCATAAACTCAAATTAATTCCTTAATTATCAAAATTGGCGTAAATGAGCTAAATGCTACAATTATCCATATCAAGATTTCTTCTGTAATTTACTTTCTTGCATTTCCATTCCCGGACAACCTCGTACAGCAGACTTTCGTTTCTTCAGTAGCTCCTATGGCGATTCTGCTTTCTTTTATAACATTTTTGCGCGAAAGTCTTCGTCTTTTGCAATCTAAGATAAGCACAACCGACTATCATAAGAAACCGCAATTACTTTTTTTCATTATTTACTATCTTGTAATTTGCTTATTGTCTATCGCATTTTATCATACGGGTTTACAATTTGTCTGCTAATTCTTACAATCCGGGTATTTTCATTGTGCCAGTAAGTTTTTTAGCTTCTTCAGCCATAACATTCTGCGCCTTTTTTCCCGCCGCTTCAAAAGCCGACAATATGAGTTTTTCTATCTTAGTTTTACTCTCTTTAAGCAAGTCTTCAGGAATACTAAAACTTAAAAATTCATTTTTAGCATTTACCTGTATTTTTATGCCCTTGTACTCCGTATCAATAATATGAGCTTTTAACTTCTTATCCATATCGCTCATTTTACTTCTCATAGCCATCGCTTCTTTTGCCATCTTAAATAATTCCATCTCAATCCCCTTTTTACATATTTTCCCGATTTTTAATTAATTTTTTACTTTCTAATTACAAACTTTTACAGACATAAGCAGTATAGTCCTAATTAATATCCAGCCTAAAATAACCGCTTATTTACAAAGAATATACTTTTCAAACTCCTCGTAAACAAAACTGCTCTTTTACCTTGATTTATTATTACTTACTTTCATCACCTTCAAAATTACGGTATAAACTGTTATATTCAAAGTAAGAAGAACAGAAGCTGCAGCAATTCCAGCAAATAAATTCATAAATTTTGCAACAATACAGCCTGCAAAAATGTCTAAAGCAAAAAGGATATAGAAAAAGATTTTAATTTTTTTCATTTAACTATAAATCTCGTTAAAGCTGCTATTTTCAAAAAGAGAGTATCTTACGAGTTTCCCCGCGCGAAACCTTAAGACTAATCGACATATTGTTTAAAAGATATACAGTTTATATTCCCCGATACACTGCTTAGCATATTCTCAAGCATATAAGCTAACATACTATTTATCATAAGACTTCTATAAAGAAACACAAAATTACAAAGAGTTTCGATGTCTGTCCATTTCGCCGCCACAAGGGACGCCAAGCTGTTTGAAAGCCTATTCTATAAAATATTTCTTCGCGTATAGTAATAAAACAAAATTTTTGTTGTAATTACATCATATTTCTTAAGAATTATTTTACTAAAATCAGCAATGCTTGATATTTAAAATCCTTAAGCTCATATTGTTTTTAAAATTATAAGGCAATAGTATAAATTTATATTATTATTTTTTATTTTAGACAAATATAAGAAAACAAAAATGTATACAAAACCAGAATCATATATTTTAATTTCATTTTTCTGCTTTTCTTAGAGTTCCAGATACTATCTTTTCAAGTTTATTATCCAACTCTAAGATAAGCTTTCCATTTTCGTCTATCCCAAAGTTTTTGCCAGTTATTACGTCATATCCGCTGTCAATGGTTACAAACATACCTTTATATGCGATTTTGTTGTTATATTCTTCCAAAAACTGTACAAATCCATTTTTTTGAAAATCAAAATACAAATTTTCAAATTCTGTTAAAAATGCAGCCATAAATTCCGCCCTATCAATTTCCTTTTTCAAAACTGTTTTTAGAGAAATTGAAATATTCTCTAAATTTTCGGGCAAACTATTATTAATATTTATGCCTATACCTGCGACAATCCAGTTTATTGCATCCTGCTCTGCGGACATCTCTATTATTATTCCTGCAACTTTTTTCCCGAATATAAGAATATCGTTAGGCCATTTTATTTCAGAACCGATTCCATATTCCTTTTCAAAAATTCTCTTTAATGCAATACTCAACAACAATGACAACTTTGAAGATTCATCAGGACTTATTACGGGCTTTAAAAGCATCGAAAACCACAGACCTCCAGCATTTGAATTCCACATCCTCTTAATGCGTCCATAACCTTTAGTCTGCTTTTCTGCAACGACAATAATCCCTTCGCCAAAACCCTTTTCGGCAAGCTTTTTAACGGCAGTCTGCGTCGATGTAATTTCCTCATAATATTTAATCGTTTTACATATATCAAGCTGTTTTCTTAGATTTGCTTTTATTTCATACTCGTTAAAAAGAAGTTTGCCGTTTTTGATAAGAATATAACCTTTAGAAGAGGATCCTATTGCATATCCCATTTTTTTTAATTCGTTGATTTGTTTGTGGACGGCAACTCTTGATACTCCCAGAAACTTACTTATTTCATTCCCGGAAATATATTTCTCTGTCGAGAGAATTTCAATAATACTCATTTCATTTTATTGTGATCTCAAGAGTAACGTCTAAGGCTGGAGAAGAATGCGTAATCATTCCGATGGAAATCCTGTCTACATCAAGTTTTGCAAATTTCTTTGCGGTTTTCAAGTTTATTCCGCCAGAAATTTCTATATCAGGTTTATATTCTTTTGTAGAGTTTTTCCTTATAAGAGCAATCATCTTTTTCGTATTTTTAAAATCCGTATTGTCAAGCATTATAATGTCGGCTTTTGCATCTAAAGCATATTCAACCTGTTTTATGTTCTCACACTCAACTTCAACAGGAATATTTTTATATTTTTTTCTGAATTCGCTTATCTCAACAGTTAAATCCTTTGTAAGCTTTAAATGGTTATCCTTTATAAGCACCATATCAGAAAGTCCTATTCTATGGTTAGTCCCACCGCCACATCTCACCGCATATTTTGCAAGTTCCCGATATCCGGGAATAGTTTTTCTCGTATCATATATCTTTATTTTATTGTTATTTACAGATGTTACAAATTTATTTGTCAAAGTGGCAATTCCCGACATATGCTGCAAAAAATTAAGCGCTGTCCTTTCTCCGGACAAAATTGCACAGGCAGGTCCCGTAATCTCAAGAATCTTATCGCCCCGTTTAACTTGCGAACCATCTTTTATTTTAAGCGACACTTTACATTTTTCATCTACAGTTTTAAATACCTTTATAAAAATATCAGTGCCGCAAAGAATCCCGGAATTATTTGCAATTAAAACTGCTTTAGCTTGTTTATCACTTGGAACAAACTCTTTGGTGGTGATATCGTCAAAAACACTATCTTCTTTCAGTGCAAGATCGATAAGATTGCTTACATTTATAAATTTATTCATAGTAATAATATTATACAAAATACTACATTAAAATTAAAATAAATGACCAAGTGCGAATCGCCTGTCCGAACCTACAGCATGCTTAATCGCAGAACTAAAGAGCAATACTAAGGAATGCAACACGCTGGTAAAACATTTTCTTACACGCATAACACGCACACGCTAAGTCAACATACCTAAAAGACACAACAACGGCAACGACTTACACAGATTGAACAGCGAAAATGAGTCATTTAGGTTCGCGGCATCGCGAACAAGCAACTTAATGGTGGGCAGACAGCTTAGGCAGTATAGTATATATCCGCTTCGGATTTACATCTTTGAGAATATATTTTGCGCAATACAAACCGCCCCCGTTTTTTTGCGTAATTTCAACTAATAATATTAATCAATTTTAAAGATTACTACAAGCTTTTGAAATTATATCAAATGATTTTTCAAGAACTTTTACTGATTTTTTATAAAGCTTTATCAATTCTCTCTTATCTTTTTTGTCAAGCGTCTCAGCTTTTTCGATAAACTTATTATGCTCTTTGGCAATCTTATTATATCCTTCGACAAGTCCCCTATGAACACGTAAAGGTGCATAATACTTTAAAATGTCAACACGCCTTTCGCCAAACGACTCAACTTCTAAGTTTAAAAAACTAGCTAAGCTTTCACAAAGCACATTATATTTTTCAACAAGCACCTCATGTTCTTTAACAAGCACCTTATGTTCTTTAACAAGCACCTTATGTTCTTTAACAAGCACCTTATGTTCTTCGTCAAGCACCTCAGTTTTTTTGGCAAGAGACAGAACTCCAAGCAACAAGCATAAACCTAAAAATAAGAAACAAACCAAATAAATACGGACATTCTTTGACATAAACCACCGTTTTTAATAAGAATAATAACAACAATGAGGACGACAGCGTACATTTAAATAAAGCATAAAAGTAACTAAAAAACCTATAAACATTGTAATCCGCTAAAGGAACTAAAATAGGAAATTTTCTTTCGCCATAAAGCATAAATACATCGAATAAGACAATGCTTGCGCGACTGCATAGACTTCGCGAGTAGCAATACGAATATTATTCAACTTCCTTTCTATAATAATTTTATACATTTTTAATATCTACAACAATGGTAATGGCAATTATTTTTAAATGGACTATAAGGCTTTACGCAAATCCAAGCGGGCGCGTTTAAATCTTGATATGCAACTAAAGCCTCTAAAAAGCGAATAAGCGCCGTAAAAATACTAGCAATCTTACTCCAAAAACTGCTTTCAGTCTGAGCAACAGCTGTAGCTTTTTGAGTTTCTTCTAAACTTAAATTCTCATAAGAACGGGTAGTTACGCAGGAAGGAAGAAAAATTATAAATTATTAAAGACAAATAAACTAATAAAAAAACACGCTTCAGCAAAGAAAGCGAAAGAAGCAAGGCAGCAACAAGGACATCTAATAGAACCACTTAAAGGATCTTTGATTTTAACATAATTATCATACGCTTAGCGTACAAACCAGAAGCTGAAGCTATCCCGGAGGTTAAAGCAAGGAACGAAAGAGATAATTTCAACAAATTACCCATACGTCTTTATATTCCCATGCTAGCCGAATGGAACTCAAACCCACTCCGACTTGGTTCAAGATGAGGTTTGTAAGAAGGAATATAGTATGTTAGCAACTCATCACTCATTATTTCTTCTTCTCAAACTGTGGCTCGCGAGGAGGGATGAATGAGGATGTCGGTATCCGCAGCTTTAAGGTCTTCTTTTCTATGCCCATTCTCTCTCAAAAAATCAAGATATCTTTGCGACATTCCCAAACCTTTCAAATATTTAAGCGAAAAGTCCGAGGGCGCCGCCGATTCTAAATCGGTCGCTACGGCTACAACTTAAGCAAGATAACAAGCACAAAACACATACTGCATACAAAATTCAAAATACTTTTCTACTTTTTGCATCCATTTTAATTCACATTTTCCTTTTGCGTTCATTTTTCGACGGAATTCTCTTCAATTATTTTCGTCTCGGGCGCCGCCCTCTAAAAATAAGAGGACGTTCCGACAGATAGGCAAAGAAGGGTTTCATGTGTAACTTACCTTAAGTATATTGTTTACCGCTCCTAGACTCTGTGTGTCGTTTATCGCTTGCTGAACCGCAAGAATAATGTTTCCGTACTGTTGCAACTCGCAATTCATCTGTCTATTGACGCCTTGTAGACATCTAAACTCCGTCAGGTTTATCTGTGCGCCGTTCTCAATAAACTAAATCATAATTCGGTTCCGGGCAAGTAGGACGCAATTGAGCGTTGCGTAAAAATTGCAATAATATACACTTCGCATTTGCGCGTTCTCAAGTCGCACTTCAAGCGAATTAAATTGCAATTCATACCAGCTAATCGGCTTCCTTTCTCAACAGATAAGAAAGGCATAAATACAAAAGCCTATCATTCTATTTCAAGAACATGGGTTTCCAATACGTATATGCCGGCTTTGACGGATCTATTTCTTCGGGCTTAAGCAAATCCTGCTGTGAAAAAAAATCATATAGCGACTCCTTATTTTTTGCAGCGGCAGGATCATTTGTCTCAAAGCCTGTAGCAATGATGGTAACTTTAATTTTATCATCGAGCCTGTTGTCTATAGTATGTCCGAAAAAAACATGCCCATTAATACCGTAACTTGCAATATCTTGAAATATTTCCTGCAGCGTTAAAGCGTTGGCACTAGAATTTATTGTTACATTGACAAGCGCATTTTTAGCTTTTGAAATATCATAATTGTCAAGAAGAGGACTTGTTACCGCTTTTTTTACAGCCTCTTTAACGTTGGAACTCGTACTTTCGCCTATACCTATCAGCGCAGTGCCTGAATTACTCAAAATATTTTTTACATCGGCAAAATCTCTATTGATTTCGCCAGTAATGGTTATAACGTCAGTAATAGCCTGAATACTCTGTCTTAAAACATCGTCGATAATCTGATAAAAAGCATCAAGAGCGACTCTTTCGTTTATAATATTAAAAACTTTTTCATTTGGAATAACGATTAAAGCGTCCGTATATCCTTTAAGATTTTTAATTCCCTCTTCAGCTTGAGTCATTCTCACTTTACCTTCGTGTTCAAAAGGTTTTGTGACAACACCTATAGTGAGTATCCCCTTTTCTTTTGCAAATTTAGCAACCATTGGGGCTACTCCAGTTCCTGTCCCGCCACCCATTCCCGCTGTGACAAAAACCATATCTGCACCCACAAGCCTTCCTCTAATTTCTTCCGCACTCTCTTCAGCTGCCTGTCTGCCGACTTCAGGGTTTCCTCCTACGCCAAGTCCCTTCGTTATTTTTTCGCCAATTTGGAGTATATCTGGAGCCGAAGATTTAAGCAAAACCTGCGCATCAGTATTAATAGCTACAAATTCAACGTTACCGACATTCGCTGCAATCATTCTGTTAACGGCATTACATCCCCCGCCTCCAACGCCCAGAATTTTTATTACTGCATGCTGTCCTGCGTTTGTTTTTTTTGTAGGCAACGCTATTTTTACGCTCATTTTATACGCTCATTTTAAAAAATTTCCTCAAACAACCTCAATATTCTTGACACTATGCCGTTTCCAGTCAACTTTTTCTGCACATAGTTTTCCGAACTCAAAAAATTAGAAGCTATTGCACCTATGCCTGTAGTATAAGACGGGTTTGACAGCACTTCATCCGGACCTATAACTTTATCGGAATTAGGCGTTCCATTTCTTACAGAACAGTTAAATACCTTTTCAAATGCTTCAACAAGACCTGAAAGATTACTACCACCTCCCGTAAGAATTATTCCACCAGATAAAAATTCATACCCATAATTGTTCTTGTCCACAACTTGCTTTATTTCATACAAAATCCTGTCAATTCTAGGTGTGATTATACCGTTTACAAGTTCAAGTCTGTCGCATTTTCTTGCGCTTTGTCCGCTGGCACCGCTGTATTCAAATTTTTCATTTTTAAAACCACTATGGACAAAAGCCGCGCCGTACATTTCTTTAATTCCTTTTGAAACGGAGTAAGCTGCCCTCAGCTTATGTCCAATATCTCTCGTAATATAATCCGACCCGTCCAGAATTTCATCAGTATGCCTTATTATGCCGTCAACATAGTGGACAAGACCTATTGTAAGTCCGCCGAAATCAACTACAAGGCAACTCAATTCTTTTTCTTCTCTTGTAACCAAAATATCGCTTGCAGCCAGATATCCATAAACTCTATCGTCGTACTTTACTCCCACGGAATTCATGGCTTTCGTTATATTTCCTATATTGCTGCTTGAAGCTATAAAAGCACGCACATCAACCTCAATATACGTTCCTTCCATGCCAATAGGGTTTTGTATGCCTCTTTGTTGATTTAATATATATTCGCGAGGAACTATTTGAAGTACCTCCTGATCGGGATCTATTCTTATCTGCTTTCTTGCACTTTCCAAAGCATTCTCAACGGTTTCCTGCGTAATTTCTCTGTTCGAATGGTTTACATTCGCAACGCCCTTTAAGTTTTTTGACTTAATAAAATTGCCACGCATGGCAACAATCACTTTCCCTATCTGCCCACCCGCAGCTTTTTCAGTTTCTTCAAAAACCCTGCCTATAGACAACGCCGCTTCTTGTATATTGATAACTGCACCCGCTTTAATACCATCGCACGGAACAGATGCCACACCTAAAACTTTGACAATCCTTGAATCTCTATCACGTATTCCAGCGACACAACATACCTGACCGCTACCCACATCAAGACCTGCTGTAAGCGCTTGCTTTGTCATTATTTAAATCCTTAGATTGAAAGTCCACCGCATCCCATAATGATTATATCCTGAAAAATACACACGACAGACTTAAATTATATCTATCTACCACATCAAAGATTGAGAAAACGCTCCCCATTAATAGGCACAGACTGGAAACATCCGCTTACCGCTCGCAACAATTTTTCGGTAAACACAATTTTAGTCCGCCATAGGTTTTACCATTGCTCTTCCAAAACGATAAAGAGTCATATCTACATACTCAAGTCGTTTGTACTTTGACATTGCATCGGCATAAATTTTCTGAAACTTTCTAAATTTATGCGATAATATTTCTTGTTCTTCGGCACCCCACAAAATTACCGTCTCGTTACACATAACAAAAATTATATCGCCGGTCTTGTTTAATTGCATTTCAGAAACATCGACAAAAAAACCGCCGCACGCAGATTTAAACCTTTTAATAAAATCTAAAAGCTTTTTTCTTTCGGCATTGGATTTATAAGAAAGCTTCGGCACTTTCATCGTTACCATAAAACCACGCAAAGGAAAAGGAGTATTATCAAAATCTATGCCAAGCATTTCGTTACCGCACATTACAAACGCTGCCGGAGTTCTCTCATAAAGTCTGATCTTTACTTTCTGCCAATATCTATTGATTACAATGTTTTTCAATTCCGGCTTTAATCTTTTTATCTCATCCTCAGCTTTTGACGGATTGATTTTTAAAAGATTGTCACCTATTTTAAAAGGAAGCAGCTCTTTTATCTCGGACTTTGTGACATTTTTTGTCCCGGTAACTTCTATATCTTTGACAACTATCCTGTCAGATTTATAAGCGAGGTTTATCAACTTCTTACCGCCAAAATAAGCCACGAAAGCCACAGAAATAAATACTATAAGATAGAAAAACAATTTAATAAATTTTCTACCTTTCTTATGCGAACGCGAATAACCGCTTACCGTTGAGACATGTCTGTAAACGTAGCGCTTCTTTTTTGCCATATTATAATGCGCTCTCTAAAATTTTTAGAACCAAAGTCTCAAAACTATACCCAACAGTCCTGCCTTCGTCAGGAACCAAAGAAGTTTCCGTCATTCCCGGAATAGTATTATTTTCAAGAACCCATACTCTATCATCCTCGCTCACAATCATATCGACGCGACAAATTGCCCTGCATTTAAAAATTTTATACACTTTTTCAGAAACATCCTGTGCTGTTTTATAAGACTTTTCGCTTATTCCAGCAGGAATTATATGTTGTGAGCCGCCTTTTTGGTATTTAGACTTAAAATCATAAAATTTCCCTTTGGGAACTATTTCTATAACCGGCAACGCTTTACCGTTTAGAACACCTACGGTTATTTCTTTGCCCTTTATGAACTGCTCAATAAGAATTTCATCACCATATTTAAACACTTCATTTAGAGCGTCGACAAACTGCGAAACCTTTTCTACTATAACCACGCCTATTGTAGATCCTTGCGATACCGGCTTTACAACAACGGGATACTTTTTTATTTCAGGCACAGCTTCAAATTTCTTTAAAGTTTTCCATTCGGGCGTCAAAATACCCGCACACCTGAATATCCTTTTTGAAATATCTTTATCCATAGAAGCAGCACTTGAAAAAACACCGCAACCCGTATAAGGAATGCCCAATATTTCAAGCATGCCCTGAATTGTTCCGTCTTCGCCCATTTGACCGTGCAAAGCTATATATGCAATATCTATCTTTTCTTTTTTAATTTTTTCGGCAACATCTCTATTCACATCAATGCCACACACGTTTAACTTCAACTTTTTTAATGCATTCAAAACAGCCGTGCCGGATTTAATCGAAATCTCTCTTTCGCTTGAAAGCCCGCCATATAAAACGCCTATTCTTTTATTATTCAACTTTGCCAAAATATCAGAATCTATCATTTTATTATTTTTATCTCCGTTTCGAGATCTATGCTAAATTTTTCTTTTATTCTTTCTTTTACTAAATCAATCAGCGTTAAAACATCTTTTGCCAAAGCACCGCCTGTATTTACTATAAAATTTCCGTGAAGTTTTGATATCTGAGCGCCGCCCACGCATTTTCCTTTTAAACCGGCTTCTTCAATAAGTTTCCCGACGCTAAATCCGTTAGGATTCTTAAATATGCTGCCGGCGTTTGGCATATTCAGAGGTTGCGTTTCTAAACGTTTCCGGATATTTTCAGAAATTTTTTTTAAACTACCATTTTTCGTGTCTTTTTTCAAGGAAAAATTGACTTTTGAAATGATACAATTTTCAAGTCCGCTCTTTCTATAGCCGAAAACGATTTCCTCTTTATTTACAAGCTCTTTTCTCAAGTTTTTATAAACCTCTACGGTCTTTATGGCAGCACTTATCCACTCATCTTTACTTCCAGTATTTCCGTAAACTGCGCCACCAACTGTTCCCGGAATTCCCGCCATATATTCAAGACCCACTAAATCATTTTCAAGAGCGATTTTTAAAACATCTGAAAGCAATACCCCGCTACCGCACGAAATTTCATTTTTTAAAACGGAGATTTTTCTGAAATCTCCCGCAAGTCGAATAATTGCTCCTCTATAACCTTTATCGGAGAAAAGAACGTTTGTTCCCCCGCTTAAAACATAAAATTTACCTCCTGACATAACTTTTAAAAATTCCAATAAAGCCTGCTCGTTTAGTATCTCAATAAAAAAATCAGCCGGACCGCCGATTTTAAAGGAACAATATTTGGAAAGTGGCTCGTCTTTTAAGATTTTACATCCAAAAGAAGATAAAGTTTTAATCAAATCAGAGTTAATAACTCTTCTCCTTTTTTCCAGACGTCGCCTGCTCCCAAAGTTAAAACTATATCACCAGCGGAAAGATTCCTCGAAAATTCTTCTAATCCCGAAAACTTTTCTGCTTTGCACTTATTCATAACAAGACTTTTTAATATTAAATCTGATGTCACGCCATCTATAGGACATTCGCCTGCGGGATAAATATCTAAAACTTTTACAAAATCTGCATCTGAAAAACTTTTGCCAAATTCATTGAAAAGTAGTTTTGTTCTCGTATATCTGTGCGGTTGGAATAAAACAATAAGCCTACGTTCAGCCCAAAAACATTTTATAGTCTTTAAAGTAACAGCAATTTCAGTCGGATGATGACCATAATCGTCGATAATCGTCACACCATTCTTTTCACCTTTTATTTCAAGACGCCTGCTGACGCCGTCAAATTTATTTATCGCACTTGCAATTGAATCAAACGGTATGTCAAGCCACAGTCCAACGCCTATTGCCGCAAGAGAATTTAATATATTGTGCGTTCCCAGAATTTTCATACATACACTACCGACTTTTCTATCCATATAAACAACGTCAAAGCTTGTAAAGCTTTTTAATATTTTTATGTTTGAAGCTTTAATATTCGGATTTCCATTAAGTCCATAAGTGATGTATTTTCTAGTGATTTTAGGAATTATTTCCCTGGAGATTTCATCGTCGGAACAAATTATTGCGACGCCATAAAACGGAACGCAGTTAATATGTTTCACAAAAGCTTCTTTAAGATTTTCCATATTGCCGTAATAATCCAAATGATCGTCATCTATATTTGTCACAACTGCAATAACTGGTGAAAGTTTTAAAAAAGAACCGTCGGATTCGTCTGCTTCTACAACAATATAATCACCTTTACCCAGCCTTGCGTTCATCTTAAGATTCTTAAGGCTGCCACCGATAACTACCGTGGGATCAAGTCCCCCGTCGTTAAGAATAAGAGAAGTAAGCGATGTGGTTGTTGTTTTACCATGAGTTCCAGCTATTGCTATAGTATATTTTAGTCTTGCAAGTTCAGCAAGCATTTCTATGCGTGCGATTACAGGAATTTTTTTTCTTAATGCGGCAATAACTTCAGGATTGCTCTCACTTATAGCAGTAGAAGTGACAACAACTTCGGCAGATTGTATATTTTTTGCGTTATGCCCTATATAAATTTTCACACCCATTTCTCTGAGATGTTCTGTAACATCTGTGTTTTCTAAATCAGAACCCGAAACTTTATATCCTAAATTCATTAAAACTTCAGCTATACCGGACATTCCGGATCCGCCGATACCTACAAAATGTATATTCTGATTTTTCCGAAACATTTGTTTTTCTTTTACCGCCATTTTGAATAAACCGGACTCGTCGCAAGTAAACTTACTTACATAACAAAACTCTTATCATTTCTTTTTCGTTTCTTTACTTAAATACTCGGCGGAAACTGTTGTTGTTATTCCCCCACGTATTCCAAATTTAATATCTATAGACAGTTCTTTGGGTTTTATGGTTTTTACCAAATCGTTTAAAATACTGTTTACAACGCTTTCGTGCACCATACCAACCATTCTATAACTCTGCAAGTATAATTTTAAAGATTTAAATTCTACTACGGTCTTATTAGGAATATAATTTATGACAATATATGCAAAATCAGGAAGCATCGTCCACGGACAAAGGCAAGTAAATTCTCCAGTTTCAATACAAACATTTATATCTTTTCCGTCGTATTCGTAGGGCATTGCTTCAAGTACAGATGGTGTTATTTTGTCAAAAACAGGGAACTTGTTTTTCATAAAAACTCCATTAAACACTATTTTATGGCGAATTAGTCTTATCCACCATAAAACTGTAACATTTTTATATGATTATCTAGAAAAGCTATTTTAAAAAGGAGAGTTGTCCGTCTGGATATTTTATCTATTCTATTTCAATTTTTAAAACTGCATGAAATTTCATTTGAATCTATCACATCGACATTATGTGGAATATCGCTCTTTTAAAGTTCGTACTTTACATCAGGATATAAGGTAATATTTCCTCACAGCAATCAAAAACTAAATCAATATCAGAAGATATTTTTTATCGCCTGCTTTACCCTTAAATATTTTTTATCGCGAGTCAAAAACATATATGCAAATATCAGCACTTTCAAGATTATTTTCCCAATTCTATTACTATATCTAAAATCTATATTTTCATCCCACGCCGTTTATCCAGTCTCTTAAGCAAATACTTTGTATTTTCGGTAAAATATTAGCAGTTTTGTATATTCTAGTCCCTTTGCCTCGTCATAGGCATACTTTTGACTCCCTGACATTTTTATATTAAATTAATATCGCACTTAAATGCCGCCCAAAATAAATCCTTCTTGGAATCAATTACTTTCATCTAAGAATTAAAATGCAAAATAATACAACGCTGTACACTCTTCAACGTAAGTTCATAATTAAATTGAAAATTTTATAACCAAGTCTCGTATAGAAGAATCTTTTTTTTCGGCACACTTATCTTATCATTTACCAATATATCGGAAATTTCAACAGTCTGCTTTAAAAGTTCAACCACTTTTATGAAACTCGATAAATTAAGTTCCATAAAATCTTCTAACTTATTTACCATTTTATTTTACTGATACGTTCCACAGTTTCTTTAATCCTCGGCACATTTACAGTAAGAGCAAATCTGACATATCCTTCGCCACTTTTTCCCATGCCGTTGCCCGGAGTACATATTATAGCAGCTTCATCAAGAAGTTTCGAAACGGTCTGCGACGACGTATAACCTTTCGGAACCTTTGCCCAGACATAAAAAGACGCTTTTGGTAGATTTACTTCCCAGCCTAATCCTCGTAAGCCCTCAACTAAAATATCTCTGCGTTCTTTATATATTTTTCTAGAATTTTTGACACATTCCTGCGAGGATGTAAGCGCCGTAATCGCCGCTTCTTGAATCGCCTGAAAAACACCAGAATCATAGTTATCTTTTACTTTTAAAATGCCTGCAACTACATCTTTATTGCCACAGACCCAACCTATACGCCAACCGGTCATATTATAAGTTTTTGAAAGCGAATGAAACTCTACTCCCACTTCCTTAGCACCTGAAAACTCAAGAAAGCTCAATGGTTTTTCGTTCTCATCATAATATATTTCAGAATATGCAGCATCTGCCACGACAATTATATTATTTTTTTTTGCAAATTCTATGAGTTTCAGGTAAAATTCTCTCGGAGCAACGGCGGCGGTGGGATTATTAGGATAATTTATAAAAATCAATTTTGCTTTTTTAAGAATATCCGCAGGAATAGCATCTAAATCAGGCAAGAAACCGTTCTTTTCAAGTAAAGGCATAAAATATGGAACACCGTCAGTAAAAATTGTGCCTGTGTTATACACAGGATAACCCGGCTCAGGTATCAAAACTACATCTCCAGGGTTTATAAACCCCAGATGCATATGTCCTATACCTTCCTTTGAACCTATAAGAGCACAGACTTCATCGGCGCTTAAATCAACTTTAAATCTTTTTTTGTACCATTCCACAATAGCTTTTCTGTAAGAAAGCAAACCTGATCCGAATGGATATTGGTGGTTTATAGGCTTTGTCACGGCTTCCTGAACGGATTTTATTATATGATCTGGCGTAGGCAAATCCGGATCACCAACACCTAAAGATATTATATCCGCTCCGCGCTCGATTGCTTCTTTTTTCTTTCTATCTATCTCAATAAAAAGATAAGGCGGCAGCTTCTTTAATTTTTCATTATAATGAATTTCCATTTTTTTAATTCTCCTTATGAGATTATATCTGTATTAAATTTTTATTGCCACCTGCAAGCCTCATTTAAGAATTTATTTCAAAGAAAGCACATCAGTCATGTCATACAATCCAGTTTTTCGACCGACTACCCATTTTGCCGCTCTAACTGCACCTGCTGCAAAAGTATCTCTCGAATGGGCTCTGTGAGTCAATTCAATTCTCTCACCCGGTCCTGCAAAATACACTGTGTGATCCCCGACAATATCTCCAGCTCTTACGGAATGCACACCGATTTCGTCTTTTTTTCTCAGCGCATCTGCAGAATGTCTGCCGTAAACACCTGCATCATTAATATCTCTTCCTATAGAAGACGCCGCAACTTCCGCTAATTTTGCAGCTGTACCAGACGGTGAATCTTTCTTTTTATTGTGATGCACTTCAACTATCTCAATATCATAATCGGGAATTTTTTTCGCAACAGCTTCGACGAGTTTAAACAAAATGTTTACGCCCACCGACATATTAGGCGAAAAAACGATAGGAATACTTTTTGATATTTCCGCTACTCTCTTTTTCTGTTCTTCATTAAACCCCGTTGTTCCTATAACTACGGGTATTTTACATCCTTTTGCAATATCTAAATTCTTCAAAGCGCTATCAGTGTTCGTAAAATCTATTAAAGCATCTGTTTCAGATAAAAATTTTTCTAAATTATTGACAGAAGATATTATTGGCTCGCCTGTGCCGATTGCTCTGCTTCCTTCATGCTCTAAAGCGCCTACAACTTCAACATCTTCATCTGATTTTGCTATCGCAAGTATTGCTTGTCCCATTCTTCCGGCAGCTCCACAAACCGTTATTTTCATTTAAAAACTCCTAATATAACAATAAAAATATACAAATCTCTCTACTTTTCTGACAGTAGAAAGAGATCGCGACAACCGTATCCAGACACATCTTTTTTAATCAAGCTGAAATACAGAAATAAGAGGGGTTCGTTTACTCCTTTCTCTCCTTCCTGAAAGACTCGCTCTAACAACTGCTAAAATGACTCTTTAATATAGCGGACGACGGTTATTGTTTAGCTGAAAACTCATGTATGCTACTTTGAAATAGCATAAGATCACACTGTTTGCTTCGCTTTTATTTTAACAAATCAAAATCTTTTAATATTTTTTCAAGTTTTAGTCTATTTGCTTCTTCCATTTCACATATTGGGAGTCTTAGATCAGCCCTACATATGCCAAGCAAAGATGCAGCAGTTTTTACAGGTATAGGATTTGTTTCTATAAACATTGATTTTATTAGAGGAAACAATCTATAGTGGATTTTCATCGCCTCTTTAATATCACCCTTTTCAAAAGTTCTCACAAGAGACACCACTTTGGCAGGAACAATGTTAGATAAAACCGAAATAACTCCAACCCCGCCTATTGATAACGATGGAAGAGTAAGCGCATCGTCTCCTGAAAAAAGTTCTATGTCAGGCACTAAGGATTTTATAATACTCATCTGATCCACAAGTCCTGACGCTTCCTTTACACCTATAATATTTTTGCAATCTTCAAAAAGTTTTGCTATTGTCGCAGGTTCAATATTTACGGAAGTTCTTCCGGCAATATTATAAAGCACAATAGGAATATTTACCGTATCCGCTATAGTCTTAAAATGCAGATACAAACCTTTCTGGGTAGGCTTATTGTAATACGGCGAAACCACTAACGCCCCATCACAACCTGCATTTTTTGCAGATCGCGTAAAATATATCGCTTCATCTGTAGAATTAGAGCCGGTTCCAGCAAGAACTTTCATCCTTCCCTTTGCATTTTTAACGCAAAATTCTATAACCGCTTCATGTTCTTCATAGGTCAAAGTAGGCGACTCGCCTGTAGTTCCGCACGGAACAACTCCATCAACTCCGTTTTCATACTGATTTTCAATCAATCTTTCCAATGCATCAAAATCAACTTTCCCATCTTTAAATGGCGTAATTAACGCGGTATATACTCCCGAAAACATAAATCCCCCATGATACGCTTCGTCAGTTGCGAGTTTGAAGTGTTAAAAAAAGCGTAAATTATCACAACGACGCTAAAACATCACTATCCAAACTCCAAACTGTATTAAAACTACTTTCTTCGCGCCCACTCTATATTTCAATTACTCCCTTAAATACTATAAGGGCAGGTCCTTCAAGTACAACATCGCTTATTCTATCGTTCGAATTTTTTAAAGAAACCGACAATCTATCTCCACCTCTTGCAATTATATTGACTGGAGACCTTGCAAAACCTCTGAGGACAGAAATAATTCCCGAAGCGGTTATGCCGGTACCACAGGCTAAAGTCTCGCCCTCAACACCTCTTTCATAAGTACGCACAAGAAGAGTATTGTCTTCTTTTATGACTTTGACGAAATTAACATTCGTTCCCGCGGGAGCAAAAGCTTTATGATACCTTACGGCTTTCCCATACTTAAAAACATCGATTTTTTCAACATCGGCAACAAATATAATTGCATGCGGAACGCCTGTATTTACAAAATCAACGTCAAACTCCTCTCCACCAGCTTCAATTTTTATACCTTTCTTTAAGTCTTTCGGATCATATAAATCAAGTTTGATTCTGTCTTGCGGCAAAATTTCGGCATTTATAATCCCTGCATCAGTTTCAAAAACCATTTTTGAATTTGCAATGCCCAAATCATAAGCAAATTTCGCAACGGATCTCCCGCCGTTGCCGCACATTGAAGCATAAGAGCCGTCGGAGTTAAAGTATTTCATTCTAAAATCTTTACTAGCGCTTTTTTCAAGCAATATTAAACCATCAGCTCCGATTGAATATTTTCTATCGCAGAGCTTTTTTGCCAGAGTCTGATAATCTTTCTCCGCAATTATATTTTTCCTGTTATCTATCAAAATAAAATCATTTCCGGCAGCAGTGAGTTTTGAAAAATTTACGTTCATTCTTATCTCTCCACTTTGTCCCAGTCAAGAAACTCTGTTTTCGGAGTATTCGCGCTCTTGTTTCTACCGCGTTATCCTAAAAAACAGCTTTTTTTGTAAAGTCCTGAAATATTTACCCTTTCTCTTTTTATCTCTCTAAACCCCTCAATTTTTCACAATAATCAAGCTTTTTTACCTATCGGAATACCTAAAACCTAGACTTCGTTTAACAATAAATCCTCGTATGTTGCTCTTTTTCTTATTAATACAGTTTTGTCGCCATCAATTAAAACCTCAGCAAGCAAAGGTCTTGAATTATATTCCGACGACATTGCAAATCCGTAAGCCCCTGCGCAAGTTATAAGAAGATACCCACCCTGCTCTACAACAGAAAGCATTCTATCTTTGCCCATAAAATCGCCGCTTTCGCATATAGGTCCCACAACGTCAGTTTTAATTTTTTTATCATCCGTCTTTTTTACAGGTATAATTTCATGATAAGCTTCATACAAAGTAGGTCTTATTAAATCGTTCATTCCTGCGTCGGTAATAAGAAAACTTTTCCCGCCTGAAACTTTTTTATATATAACTTTTGCAAGAAGATGCCCGGCGTTTGCGATTATTGAACGACCCGGTTCAAAAATAAATTTTTTATCCGCATCAAACACTGGAAATAATTCCGACATCAGCTGTTTAGGAGATGGAGCTTTTTGTTTTTTTGTATATTCGACGCCAAGACCACCGCCACAGTTTATATACTCAAGTTTTATGCCGTTCTTTTCTACAGCGTCAACAACCTTCTTTATTTTCTGCGCCGCAAGTTTGAAAGAACCAACATCTAAGATTTGTGAACCAATATGTGAATGTATACCGAGAATTACAATATTTTTCTTTTGTCTTGCAGTTAAATACGCGTTCACCGCATCTTCATAAGGAATGCCAAACTTTGTTCCTTTTTTACCTGTAACTATATAAGAATGAGTGTCCGGATCAACATGAGGATTCACTCTGAATGCAATTTTTGCCTTGACTTTAATTTTGCCGGCTATTTTATCTATTGCGTCAAGCTCTTCAAAAGATTCGACATTAAACATAAAAATTTTGCTTTTCAAAGCATATTCTATTTCTTCTGCAGTTTTACCGACACCCGCATAGACTATATTTGATGGATCAAAACCAGCTTTTAAACATCTGTATATTTCGCCGCCGGAAGTTGTATCCGCTCCGGCTCCGAGTTCGGCAAGAAGTTTTAAAATCGCGCCGTTTGAATTCGTTTTACAGGCAAAACATATAAGTCCCTCTTTGAGGCTTAACGCTTTTTTATAGTTTTCAAAGTTATTTACAATTTGACTCTTTGAATAAATATATGTGCTAGTTCCGTATTCTTTTGCAATATCCGATAATTTTACCTGCTCGATGTATAAGTCATCTTTCTTGAATTGAAGCATTTTTCTTCCGACTCCTCTTATTTTATAATATTTTATCAAAACCTTATATTCACTGTCAAAGTGCCTTTTTAGCACAAAACGTGCTTTCCTGCCGTTTCTTCATTTCCGAAAAAGAACTCGCGGGCAACAAATTTCGGCAAGCTTGTTCACAGCTTTTGTCCCTCAGTTGCAATAAACGCTTTACATATTGAAAATTTCGTAGAATTTAGAATAATATAAATCTTTTTATCCGTCAAGAAGACAAACAGAAACCGCGACCGCTCTATTAAATATTATCATAGATTTGCAATTATTAAAGCAGGAGGACTTAAACCTAAAATAACATTTGCAAAACACAGCAATCTTATTTTTCAATTCTCCGCTTTGCGTAAATATTACGCGTGCATACATGCGCTAACCGAAATCCATTACAAAACCATCTGGACATTCGGCAACTCAGTTAAAATAAGCAAGACTGCAAACTTTTTTATTCTAATTTTTGTTTGATATTGTCTATCTGGCGTAAAACAGATTTTTTTGAAGTTCCGCCGTAAGAAGTTTTCATCTCGGCAATATTTCTTATATCCAAATGTTTGAATATATCTTCCTTAAATATCTCTGAAAATTTGCGGTATTCCTCAAGAGAAAGCTCATTCAGCGTTTTTGAATTCTTTCCGCAGTATAAGACAATGTCTTTAACTATACCGTGAGCCACTCTGAAAGGCACATTATTCCTTGCAAGATAATCAGCTATCTCAGTTGCCGCAATAAAACCTTTTTCTGTGCTTTTTAAAGTTTTTTCTATGACAAATTTTAAACTGTCCGCCATTTCATTCATAACCTCAAGGCACATTTTGATATTGTCCAAAGCATCAAAAACAGGCGGCTTATCTTCCTGTAAATCTCTATTATAAGCAAGCGGCAAAGATTTTATTATTGTAAGAAGCGCAATTAAATCTCCAAAAATTCTTCCGGATTTTCCTCTTATAACTTCAGCGCAGTCAGGATTTCTTTTCTGCGGCATTATCGACGAACCCGACGTGAACTTGTCATCTATCGTTATATAACCAAATTCCGGATTCATCCATAAAATTATTTCCTCACAAAACCTAGTTAAATGCAAAGCTGTTAAAGATATACAGAATACAAATTCTACGGCGAAATCTCTGTCGCTTACAGCATCTAAAGAATTTTCGCTTATATTTTTAAAATCCAGAAGTTTTGCTGTATATTGCCTATCGATATCGAAAGAAGTTCCTGCCAAAGCGGCGCTTCCTAAAGGCAGAATGTCAGTTCTCTTATAGCAGTCGGTAAGTCTTTCTTTGTCTCTTTGCATCATCCATGCATAGGCGAGGAGATGATGAGCCGCCAAAACCGGCTGGGCAGGTTGCAAGTGTGTAAAACCGGGCATTACAACATCAATATTTTCATCGGCCTTTTTAACAAGTGTTTTCTGAAAATCGTTTATAAGACCTTGAATAACTCCTATTTTCTGTTTCAGATAAATTCTTAAATCAGTTGCAACCTGATCGTTTCTACTTCTTGCGGTATGCATTTTTCCACCGACAGAACCTATTCTCCGCATAAGCTCTTTTTCAACGGCATAATGCACATCTTCCTCATCCGGAAGTTTCCAACCTTTCTCCATATCTTTCAAAATAGACGTCAATCCCGAAACAATTTTCTCGCCGTCTGAAGCATTTATAATTCCAGTTTTTATAAGCATTTTCGTATGAGCTATTGAGCCGGTAATATCGACTTCCGCAAGTCTGCCATCAAAAGAAAACGATCCAATAAACTGATCAAAATTTTGCATTATTACTCCTCGATATATTTTTTGTCTATTATTTCTTGTTTGCCATTACGGAAATCAACGCCCGCTCTGTTTCTGAATGTTTTAGGAAGTTCAATTTTAATGAGAATCTATCTTTTATCTCCCCGTACATTTGTTTGCAGAACCAATTAATCTACGCTAAGATAAGCGCATATATGAATCCCCATTGCTGAATATCTCAGTCACACAATTTTCCAAGAATATTGCCTAAAACTCCAATAGAAGCTTTCTCACCATATACTAAGAAAATGTCAAAAGGATCCGTCGACGGTAGAGCGGGAATATCAGCACTGATATAATCCATCATAAATTACAAATTTTGACTTGCAACCCCTCTTTTAGAAATTCCCAATTACAAAAACTTTAATATACAAATCTCTACATTGGTCAGATGCAATATTTTAGTATTTTGGAATATAATCTTGTAAAAACACTATGTTAAAAAACCAACTGCTACGAACTTTCCCATCATTTTTTTATCTTCCTCATTCTACTCTTTTGCAGGCGATCCGAAACGTACCTGATACTGAAGCATCAATCTTCTGTCAGGTTGACGCGAATATTCATTGAGATTAAGTTCATAACTACCAATCAAAAACAAATTATCCGTAAGCTTATACCTAACTTCTATTTCGTGACGCAAGTCAAGCTCCTTATGCAATTCGTCAAGAAGAATTGAGTATCCAAAAAGAATTTGACTTGTAAGATTTTTTTCAATTGAATATTTGTTTCCAACAAATAAATTTGAAAACTTATCACTCTGAGAAACATCGGTGTCAATCTGAGAGTAAGAAACTCTAAAATCATCGATGAGTCCAGTCTTGCGTAAAACTGTTTTCGCAAAAGGCATTGTAAGCAATTGATCAATTAAACGTAAAACCCGCTGTTTAATCATAAAATTCGATATAATTCCAAGTCCCGGCGCATTTATATCTATGTCCCGTTTAGTTCCCACAATTTTTTCAAGAGCTGTATGCGAATCTATATTTGGATTGTCTTTTGAAGAAAACTTTATGGACTCCATTGATATTTTAGATATTTCAGTTCTGTCAACAATCAATTTTATAGTTTCCGGTTTGTTTTCTTTTTTTAAAAATACTGCTGTTTCTCCTTCGGCAGTGACATAAACCTGATTTTCATGCGTTCTATCCACTACTTCTACTTTAGCATTTACTATGTCAAATCCAATCCCAAAATAGTTTATTCTACCCTTTGAAGCTTCAATTATTCCGTTTGTTCTCAGATTATTATAAGGACCTCTGATGTATAAAAAACCATTTATCAACGCGTAAACAAAAGAATTCTCAAACCTCGTATTCTTTGCAGTTAGCAATTTCAAATCAAACTCTGTGTTTTTAGGAATAAAAGAATCTATATCTTCGTCGCTACCATCTCCCGGAAATGTAAAACGCGTATTTTCAAGCAAAATCGATCCCGCAACTTTAGGCTCTGCCGGACTACCGTGTACCCTAATGTCAAAACCGAGTTCGCCGGCAGAATAATCCTGCAGCAATGATTTATCCCCCATAATGCTCATTATAGGCAGTTGAGGAACGCGTAAAAAGATTCCTTTATTACCGGTAACAAGCCTTATGTCAAAATCCCTGACATTAAATTTGTTGAGCCGCAACTGACCATAAGCATTCAGTTTGCCGGGTCCAGATTTAAAACTAAATTTATCAATTTTAACCAAATCTTCAATAAGCGACATTTCAATAGACATATCTTTTGCTTTATCAATGTAATTCTCTATTTCAAAGGATCCTCCCATTGCCGAAAGTCTGCCATTACTGCTGATTTTTGCATAAGTCCCTTCAACAGATCCTTTTATAAGCATCTTTCCGCTATAGGGCTTAATATAACCTCCAGATAAATATTTTAAGATGCTTAATTTGCTATCTTCTACTTCATAAGTTACATCTATAGGCTTATTTTGCATTTTTTCAGATAAAGTTTTATCAAACCACAACGGAAAAGCGCCATGGACAGACATACTGATTTCATTCCGCTTAAACACAACGGCTTTTTTTATATGCGCATAATTATCCGAGAAATCAACTTCAACATCAAAATTGTCGTACGGAGTTTCCATCACAGACCCGTTTACCGACGTTATTGATATGCTCCCTTTAGGTTGACCGATACGTCCAGATAAGCCGGCATTTATATTTATGCTTCCTCTTACGGCAATCGGCAGATTTAAAACGTCAGTTATAAAGCGCCAGTCAATATTTGAACCTTCGATTTCAACATCGACAGAATCATTTGAAAAATCTGCTTTTAAATCTAAACAAGTTTTATCTTTTGAAATATTAAATTTCTTTACGGATATTATGTCGCCAAAAACAATAAGCCCCGAAGAATCATATAAATTCACACCGTCCGCTTTTTGCAGGAACTCCAAAGTTTTGTCTTTAATATTATAGTCAAAGCGACAATAAGACAACTTATACTTGTTTATCCATAAATTTTGCAAATCGATCGCGCCAGTATATATAGAACCGCCTTTCCTCTTTATTATTTCGCCTGATAATTTTATGCTGCCAAACAAATCAAAAGGACCCGCATGAGCGTTAATCAACGATAAATTAAGCCCATATTTCCCGTCTTCAATATTAAAGAAACCTTTATCCACTTTTATTTCGCTATCCAGAATTCTTGCGGAAGCACTGTTTATCGCAATATTGTAACCGTTTATTTCAATGTCTGATTTAACATCATTTAACTTTAATGTTTTAACATAAGCCTTTTTAGCTTGTAAAGACATTTTAAGACACTGTTTTCCGTCCTTCGCCATAAGAACGCCGTCGCCCGAAAAACTTCCTTTTAATGGAGTTCTAAAACCCACAAATGTATTGATAATCCTTTCAGTTAAATTCTCAACAGTTAAAGAAATAATGCCGCCATTTAAATAATTTCCTTTCAGTGCAACTTTTGTTTTATCCGCCGATAGCACAGCTTTATCCACTTTAAGGATACTGTTTCTGTATTCCAAATCGGACAAGAAAGAAAAAGATTGGAATAAATATTTCCCTTTTTTTATGCAAGCCGCAATTCTGACATCGGGATTGTCCAACTCGCCAGAAAACTTTACAGTAGAATCCAACAATCCGGATACGCCGTTATAAACGCCCTTAATATCCGTATTTTTAAAGGAAAGATTTCCCGACAATTTATTTTCCTTGAAATCTGCTCTTACAGACGCTTCTATACCATTGTTGGATTTTAAATTGGAAATTTCAAACTTTTTTGTTGAAATTGTCGCATCTGCCAAAAGGTTCCCAAGAGATACTCCGGATACATTGGACCCCGCACTTTCAATGATGCCTTTAATCTCATCGTTGTCGCTTAAACTGCCCTGAAAGGATGCGTACCCGCTCACTTTTACCCCGCCGACGTTGATGTCTCTTACATTAACATAAACCGAAGAAACTGAATTTGCTTTCGTGAAACCAAGCAGTCCCATTATATCGGCTGTGATTTCATCAGAATCATTTTTAAGTATAAAACGCTCTATATTTATCCTATCTAAATTTACGTCGCCTTTAGCTTCAATTTTTTTAAATTTATTACTATATAATATTCCATTAAAAGCTTTAATATCAAATTCCGCTCCTGAGTTTTTTTCATATTTCACGCGTCCGCTGACCGTTCCCAAAACACTATATTTTGAATATCCGCAAATACGCAATATATCTGAAATATTAATACTGACAAATTTAAAGTCTGCCGAAACTATTTCACCGCTTTTTATAACGCTATTTAAGACAAAGGAATTGTCATTTTTATAAAAATTGAACACATACATATCATTGCTTCTGTTTATGGTTCCCATCACATTCGCGCTGTTTATACCCGTCGATACATTGAGACTTTTGAATGCAAAATCAATTTGTCCAGACACCTCATCTATTGCGCCTGAAATGTTAACGATTCCTTTGGCATCTTTCCACATAAAAGGAATTACGGGGGCGTATGCAACATCGACATTCTTTATATCCACCGCAACTTCGCCGGTTTCCGTATTACCTTTAACCGTCCCCGCAGTTTTATTTCCAATTACGAGGCATGCCTTATAATTCCCATTTCTTGTATAGCCGATTTTGATTTTCCCGCCAGTTCCATATATACATAACATATCGTAAATGCCGTTATGATTTTTCATTCCCGACAAATTAAAATTTCTGAATCTAAAGCCAAAAACGACTAAATCTACTATATTCAATCCAAAGACAGCCGTATCATTTTGTCTTTTAAAATTTAAATTAATATTTCCAGACATACTTTTGTTGATTTCTGAAATATCAATCTTGGATTTAGCTTCAGCCACACCGTCCGCGGAAGAATTAAACTCAAATTTTCCAAAGCCGCCTGATAAACTTATTTTACAAGCATTTCCTGTTTTTGAAAAAATACCCGAAGAACCGTTTAACTTAAATCCGCTATATATCAGTTTTTCAACCGCAATATTTTGAGTTATATCCAAAGACGATAAATCAACAGTTCCGCTTGAGTTCACAAGCATATCTAATTTATTTTCCGCAGCAAGGATTGACGAAGTGTTAAAAATATTGCCTGCCGCGCGTTTAATGTGCGAATTGATCTTTATCGGAATGCCTAAGGCATATATCATAGAATCCAAGCTGATTTGATTTGGACCCAGCAATATACGCGCATCTATAATCTTCAAAATCTCTTTATTATTTTTAATTACAGCTTCATCTATAAATATTGTAATTTTAGACTCAGGAAGTTTAAAAGCAGTATTGTTTTTATCCGATGAAACGTTTTTATCTTTAGAATTTGCGTTTAAAGAAACCTCCAGTTTTGATATATCTATTCGGCTTATACATTTCATCGGAGCAGCAATATAAGCAAAAAACTTTATAGGACTCAAATTAAACGTTATTTTCTTTACCGCAAATACATTATCTACTTTTACATTTGTAAACGCCAAACTGAAAGTCTGAGGCAAAATATAAAAATTATCAAACTTTATTTCATGTCCTATTTTAGCGCGAATGTATTTTTGTATAAAAGGTACAAATATGGAAGCCCTTGCATAGTATAATAAAGAAACCAGCACAGCTAAAACAATAAGCATAGACATAATGTATTTCAGAAATTTGCACATACCTCGCACCTTTGCCGTCATGTCAAATAAACTTATTCGTAACTTGTTTTAGGATATGCTGTTGCCTGTCATTTTGAAAAGCAAAACAACTCTGTTGTGCAGTATAAAACCTTTAATATGGCAGATGAATGACAACTAACTATTTAATCGGCGTGCCAGTCAATCTCGTAAGATTTTTAAATTCTTTTATAAGTTTCACCGTCATTTTGCCCGGTTTGCCGTCAGCAATTTCTCTTGAATCGGCGGTAACAACAGGTATTATTTCAGCTGCGGTCCCGGTTAGGAAACACTCGTCTGCAGTATATACGTTGTATATGCTGATACGTTCCTCTTTCACTGAAATTTTCAGTTTATTTTTTGCAAGCTCTATCACAGCGTCCCTTGTTATTCCCATTAAAGCTCCTTCCGAGCCGGGAGGCGTATAAAGAATCCCGTTTTTCATTAGAAAAATATTGTCGCCGGTACATTCAGCCACATACCCTTCGGCGTTTAACATTATGGCCTCCATAACTCCAGCTCTTGTAGCTTCCATTTTTGCAATTATGTTGTTTAAATAATTAAGCGATTTAATATTCGGACTTAAAGAATCCTGTCTTATTCTTCTTGTGGAAACCGTTATTACATCCATTCCTTTCTCATATAGTTCTTCAGGATATAAAGAAATATTGTCCGTAATGACTATTATTGATGGCGGCAGTGTGCATTTTCTGGGATCAAGACCCAAATCCCCTCGGCCTCTTGTAACTACAAGTCTTATATAGGCATCGTAGAGTTCGTTTGCCAAAAGAGTTTTGACTACTGCTTTTTCCATATCTTTTTGCTGAACCGGAATTGTAATGTTAATAGCTTTTGCAGATGCCCATAATCTGTCCAAATGTTCTTTTAATCTGAAAATTCTCCCGTTATACGCCCTTATACCTTCAAAAATGCCGTCTCCATAAAGTAATCCATGGTCAAAAACAGAAATTTTTGCATCTTCTCTTTCAACAAATTTCCCATCAAGATAAATCTTCATCCATCTCTCCTTTCAGTATAAGATTTAATATTGTTTTATAAAAGTTTTTGCCCCTCTCAAAAAAAACAATATTCCAAATTTTCAATTTTCAGCATGGCAAACATACATTGCGTTTGCTGCTTTGTTTACACTATTTTTCCATCAGTCATTTTTATTACTTTATCGGTTTTGGAAGCTAGATCGTCATTATGCGTAACAAGCACAAGGGTTGAACCCGTTTGTGAAGAACTTTCAAATAGCAATTTTTCTATTTCAACCCCCGTAACTCTGTCTAAATTACCGGTAGGTTCATCGGCAAAAATTACCTGCGGATTATTTATCAATGCCCTTGCAAGCGCTGCCCTCTGTTGCTCTCCGCCAGATAGCTCGTTAGGAAAATGATTTTGCCAGTGTAAAAGTCCTACTTTTTCCAAAATATTCTGGGCTTGTTTGAATTTTATGTTTTTCTCACCCCATACTGGAAGTAGAATATTTTCCAAAACAGTAAAATCCGGCATAAGGTAATGAAACTGAAAAACGAAACCTATATTTTTCTTTCTCATAATACATAAGTACTTATCATCGCCCTCGAAACAATCTACATCATCTATATAAACTTTACCCGATGTAGGTCTGTCCATAAGTCCTAAGATGTGAATTAAAGTACTTTTACCAGCTCCGGATGGACCCGTCAAAGCTATTTTCTGCCCTGAAATTATCTCAAGATTGACGTTCTTCAACACTTTAACGTCAGGCGAATCTTTTTTCTTATAGTTTTTATTTAAGTTTTCTACTCTTATGTTCATTCTACGCTTATTTGTACTCATATTATACTTTGAGAGAGTAAAGCAACTAAAGTTGCGAGCTATGGAATATTTCAGTCTTTCTGAATTTTCAACTTTACAACTTCGCTGTCTATTTGCAATGACAAACTAAAAACAACACTAGCTCGCCACTCTCTTCCGTTTACCCATATCTTATCGCTTCAAGCGGCTCTAATTTTGAAACCTGATAAGCTGGATAAATTCCAGCTGCCACAGTAATAATAAACGCGCTTGCGGCAACCATGACTATATCTGCAGGTATTACTGTTACAGGCAGCTTATCAACATAATAAATGCCTTTCGGCAGCTTAAATATATTAAAATATTTCAAAACAAAACTCACTACAAGCCCAAATGTAATTCCTAAAGCAGTCCCAGACGAACCTACAATAAGCCCTTCGTAAAAAAATATTTTTGAAATTGAAAACTTTGAAAAACCCATTGCAGACATTATGCCTATTTCCTTTGATTTCTGAACGCTTAAAAGCAGGAGATTGGAAATAATGTTAAATGCAGCTACAAGTATTATAAGTCCTAAAATTAGAAACATCATTATTTTTTCAAGCTTAAGGGCTGAAAAAAGATTTCTATTCATCTCAATCCACGCTTTTACCCTGTATGGATAGGACAAATCTTTCTGCAGCTGCGACGCTGTCGTCACAGCTCTGTCAAAATCATTTGTATTTACATCAAACCCCGTTATCTCATCTTGCATTGAAAAGAGTTTCTGTCCTTCTTCCAAGTCGATAAAACCCAGAGAAGAATCAAAATCATACATTCCAGACTGTACAACAGCCGACACCGTAAACTTATACATTTTAGGAATACTTCTGAAATCGCCAGGAAACATTAAAAAAACTTCATCACCTGCCCCGACAGCAATACCTTTTGCAAGTTCATTCCCGAGAATTATTGATTTTTCCCCTATTTTCTTACCGTTAAAATTTATATCTGCAATTGTTATTTGTTTTGAAAGACCAAGCATACTATCTTCATTTTCATAATTTATGGCTTTTATTACTACGCCCGTTGAAGCTGCCGAGCCGAGACTTCTGATTACTCCCTGTTTATATATAAACGGAGAAACATTTAGAACTGCATTGTTTGTTTTTATTTTATTTTCAATCTGAAGATAATCTTTAAATAATTCACCGTCAATTCTTATAACAACTATATGCGGCTGTATGCCCAGAATTTTGTTTCTTATATCGCCTTGGAAACCACTCATAACAGCCAGAGTTACAACAAGCGCCGCAACTCCCAAACTAGTACCGCCTATAGCAATAAAAGTAGTGAGTAAAGAAAAAAAACCTTTCTTCCTCGCTTTTAGGTACCTGAATGCTATAAAAAACTCCACAGGCAACATATTCATAAATATTTATTCGGGCCTCATCGCGGGAAACATTATCACTTCCCTGATTGATTCAACACCAGTTAAAACCATAACAAGCCTGTCTATACCAATACCCAAACCGCCTGTCGGAGGAAGACCCTGTTCAAGCGCAAAAATAAAATCTTCGTCATAAGGCATAACTTCTTCATCGCCCTTTTTTTTTGCTTCCATCTGTTGTGCAAATCTTATTTTTTGCAGTTCCGGATCATTGAGTTCGGAATAGGCATTTCCTATCTCCATTCCATTTATGTAAAGTTCAAATCTTTCGGCTATTTCAGGCTGATCAAATTTAACTTTTGAAAGCGGCGAATAAACTGCGGGGTAATCCATAACAAAAGTAGGATTTTTTAAATTCGGTACAACTTTCTCGTTAAAAAGACGATCTAAAGTCTTTTCATCACTCGCATTTTCGGGCAAATCAAGATTCAAATGTTTTACCTGCTCAAACATCTTTCCGCTTTCAATATACGAGAATAAATCAAGTCCCGTGTATTCTTTTATTAAATCAAACATCTTTGCTCTTTTGAACTCCAAATTTATAGTTGAGCCAATTTTTTTTGCAGCTGTCTTGATTAAAGCTTCACTAACATCCATCATATCATTGTAATCGGCGTACGCCTGATAAAGCTCCAACATAGTAAATTCAGGATTGTGGTTTTTATCTATACCTTCATTTCTGAAATTTCTTCCGATCTCAAAAACTCTGTCCATACCTCCGACCACAAGTCGTTTTAAAAAAAGTTCCGGAGCAATTCTCAAAAACAAATCTATATCTAAAGCGTTATGATGCGTTATGAAAGGCCTTGCATTTGCTCCCCCCGCAAGAGACTGCAAAACAGGAGTTTCCACTTCTATAAAACCAAGTTCTTCAAGTTTGTGCCTTATAGCTGAAATTACCATACTTCTTTTTACAAAAATATCTTTTACTTCGCTGTTTGCGATTAGATCCAGATACCTCTGCCTGTATCTCGTCTCCGTATCCTTAAGCCCATGCCACTTCTCAGGTAACGGTCTTAATGCCTTCGTAAGCATAGTCCATTTTTCAACCATTACGCTTAGTTCGTTTGTTTTTGTTCTAAAAGGCACTCCTTCAACAGCAATGATATCAGAGGTGTCAACTGCATTTTTAAAAAGCTCGTATTGGTCTTCTCCTATTTTATCTGCACGAACATATATTTGAATTTTCGCAAATCCATCCCTTATATCCAAAAATGCCGCCTTACCCATATTTCTATAAGTCATGACCCTGCCTGCAGCTTTAACTTTTACATCCGCCACTTGCTCCTTTTCAAGATAAATAAACTCTTTTTGGATATTAGCGTTGTTCTTATCTAAAGCATATTTCGCAGGATAAGGATTTATTCCAGAATTTGTAAAATCTTTCGCCTTCTGTTTTCTCTGCCGAATTATTTGTTCGATAGGAGTCGGCGGACGTTTAATCTTTTCCATCTACTGCTCTTTCCTCTGTGTAGAATTAAAACAAAACCCTAATAGTTATATCATTTTCCTGAATTACAGTCAAAACAATAAATCTATTTTTTTACTTAAAAATCAATCAATTTCTTAAATGCTTGCAACGCTCCGGCGTCAATAATACCTGAAGGAATCTCAAGGATTGAAACCGCATTTTTTACGGGCAACACTATCCTAAAAGGTTTTAAAGATCTTATAACTTTTACAACTCTTTTTTTGTCGTCTAAATAGACAATATCCAAATCAAAGCGCATAAAAAAAGTATGTACAGATTTACATTTGTCAAACAAAAGAGCATAATTTGCGCTTCTTTTTAACATAAATCCTCTAAATCTTTTCCAAAATGTTTCCGCTCTCAATATAGTTATATTTAACTTTATATCTTCCATTCTTAAAATCCTTTAATATAGAAAACCGATAACACGAAAAAGCAGTTCCCATACTATTTAAGTTAACGCTGCCGGTCCACGATGACAACTCGTTACAATTTATGTTATAATTAAATTTATCATGAGAAAAAATATTATATTCCTATCGTTTTTATCACTAATAGTAGTCTGTGGAGTTTTTTACCCGCTTGTTGAATTCCTTTCAAAAGACAAAGCAAGAGATATGGAAATTATGGCGGTGGAAAAAGCCAAATCCGCCTTAAAAGTAATCGTCCCGTCTCTTAACAAAGCTCTTGAAAATTCAGACGATATAAATCTTCTTATAAATATTGAATCAGTTGCAAAAATAGAAAATATTACGACCTGCTTTATTTTGGATAAAAACAGCAAGGTAACCATACACAACAACGTAAGTGAATGGAATACAGAAAGAACCAGCGGGATTTACAATAAAGCAATAAAGCAAAAGGCTGAATTTTTACAACAAACATCCGACAAAGATTTTTTATTATTTTCAGAACCTCTCACGGATAACCACACGCTGTTTTGTGTATTTTCAGTCCAAAAAGCAAAAGAAACTGCAAAACATTGGAAAGTAAAATACTACGCCGTCGCCTCGTCCGTTGCGTTACTTATTGCAACAATTCTCTATTTTCTTTCAAAATTACTTATAATGCTGCCGTTTAAAAAAATAAAAAAATCTTTGGAGAACAAATCTTCGGAAAATATAAAAGAAGGCAAATACGATGAAATCACAGATATTTTTGTGACAGAAAGAGAAAAAATTGTAAAGAAAATAGAAATACTAGAAGAAGACAGAGAAAGCTTAAGCAAAATTATTGAGTATTCACAGGAAACGTCAATTAAAGATAGCCTGACATTTATAATCTTAAATTCACTAAACAGAGTCGTATATGCTTACGACAATACTGACAATATTTTGAAAAAAGATTTTGAAAAAAGTGGACATATACTTGAAATTTCAGAAAACCAAAATCTGATTAAGGTAATAACTAAAGCTAATGAAAACCCAGGAAAAGAAGTCAATGAATCTTTTGATAACTATACAATCACCGCAGTTTCAATAAGTACTGACGATAAAATTGCAGGAACAATCGTTAAAATAAAATAGTATTTTTTCAGACCGACTTTAAAAGATATGGAATAAAATGATAATGTCTTACATAACAATATATATATGTTTTCTTATAGCAGTGTGGTTTTTTGATGCCGCCATTTTCTGCAGACAGACCGTTTTGATGTGCTTCCGTTTTCTCTATTTTTAAAACCCTTCCTGAAATACGTTTCAAAAATTTGCATGTTTCGTACACAGCAATTCTTAAATTCTGTAAATTACTACAAATATCACTGCTATTCTGCCTTATTTCTGCTTCTGTTTCTTTTTTAACATAAATTTATTCTAAAATCTGAAAGAAAGCGCTATTCTATGAAACCAAGCAGGCTTTCTGTACGCATAACTTCCTTTTTCTTCCCCGTAAAACGCATATTCAAGACGAATTACATCGGAAACAATCCCTCCTCCAATTGTAGGATAACCGAAATTTAATCCTCCTCTTATAACAAATATACCAAATTTATACTCAGCACCGACATGCCCGCCAATACGTAGTAAATTTTTAATAGTAACCTCGCCAAAATCTGGATTCATTAAGTCTGTTAAGTCAAATGCAAAAACAAATTTGTCATTTATATATGCTGCTCCAAAGTTTAGCTTCGGATTAACTTTTGCCGTATAACAAATCTCTGAAGACCTATATGATGCTAAATTAAATTTCTTATACTCTATTTCAGAACCATAAAAATCTGCTATACTTAAACCGAAATTCCAGTGCGAATTCAAATGATATATTGTTCCCAAATCTATTCCAAAAGACTTTCCGCCAACAAAAACATACTTATCGTAATTCTCAACAATCATCATACTATCGCCAAAACTCTTTGCTCTGTATATATATTTAAAATTTGCTCCCAAAGACAATGATCCGGGAAGTTTTATTGCTTTAAGCGACGTAATTTTAAAAGCGACGGGAAGAATACCCATCGCAGCAGTTTCCATTTCAAACGACAATGGACGAAGCTTATCAAAGCTTAAATCGGCATAAGAAAAAATGCCAAAACCAAAATTCAAAGAGTTCTCGGCAACATCTATAGGTTCGGCAATAAATAAAATTTTTGGACCTGAAATAAAAATATAATTGACATTCTCCATCGCCTGTATCAATAATCTACTCTTGTCCGCAAGTGGAAGATTACCAAAATTATGCAAATCGACTTTATTGTCCTTATAGAAATTATAATAATCAAATTTCTGACTACTTACGGCAGCCTCAATAGCAGAAAACTGAACTAAACAATCACTTCTTTTTCGAGTTATACCGGCAGGGTTGTAAAAGAATACATTTTCATCATTAGAAACCGCAGTAAAAGCACCGCCCATACCCATAGGACGTAAACCTTTTATTACCGCTTCTTTTTCCTTCCGAGGTTGCGATGCAAAAGCTATTGAGCTAAAAACTAATGTTAAAACCGTTAAAATTACTATTTTACTTTTCATGGTACACTGCCATTCACAAATAAATTTTTATAAATTATATGCAATATTTACACTTGAGGCTTGTTTATTTACAATCTTATTTATTTTTCTTTAGGATTCTTACCCAGTCTGCTTTTTCTCTGGCATTCTATTGCTATATACAACAAATTGACAGAACTTATCATATCTTAGAGCAAATCAGAAGCCTGTTTTTATAAAATTGATCACTATCGGTCCGAAAATAACTATAAATATAGTCGGAAATATTAACAGTACTAAAGGGATAAGCATTTTTACGGGCGCTTCCTGCGCTTTTTTTTCGGCAGACGATGTTCTTTCATTTCTCAAGGAAATAGTCAAGCGTTTTAAAGTATCCGACATTCCCGTGCCTGATTCAAGCGACATATTTACTGTCCTGACAAAAAAGCCCAGCTGTTCAACTTCAGTTTTCTGCACCATTTCTGTCAAAGCAGCTTTTTTATCATATCCGAGAGAAACTTTTGCCAAAGCACTTCTAAATTCATCTGCTAACGGACCTTGCAGTATTTGTATGACTTTTTCAGCAGCTCCGTAAAAGTCAAGACCTGCGTCAAGCATAACCGAAAGTAAATCCGCCATATCTGGCAATTGTCTTGCTATAAGTTCTTTTCTTTTCTTGACTTCTTCCCTAATTTTCAAAAGAGGCAAAAAAAAGAAAATCAACCCAAACAACAATATTACAAAAATATCAGTACTTATAAGAATAACGACAAATAATACTCCGGCGATCATTGTAAACAATTGAAGTGCAAAAAACTGGTAAGGATTAACTCTTTCATAACTGCCGCCGATAGATTTTAAAATTACTCCAATTTTATCAATCTCAACTGTAAACTTTCTATATTTTACATAGGCTATAAGTCTGCCGAGTTTTTCGGCATTATTCATTATCACGGGCAATATAAAACTTTTACTCTCTCTTTTTTCAACAGCATTATGCACTCTTCCCGCAATTTCCATTATTCTGATGTTTACAAGCAGATAGTAAACCATAAAAAACACAAATAAACCTGAAAATACGCAAGATAATACAATCATTAAAAATCAATCTCCGTCATTTTTCTTATAATAAACGAGCCCGCGAGCACCATCGCAACTACAATCAAAAGCAAAATATTGCCCGGCAAAGTAACAAATAAAGATTTCATCATATCAGCTTCAATTATATACATCATAAATATAACTACAAACGGTATAACGCTTACAATATTTCCAGACATTCTGCCCTGCGCCGTCAGAGCAACTATTTTTGACTGGATTGCAACTCTTTGGCTTGTAGAATCGGTTATTCTGTCAAATATGCCACTTAAACTCGCTCCCGTGTTTTTAGATATCCTTATGGTGTCTATCATAAGTTTAAATTCCTTACTCTTAGAGTTCTGTGAAGTGTCTTCCAAAACTCTATCAAAACTCACTCCCAAAGCCAATTTGTCTGCCATCTTTTCAAATTCGCGCTTTATAGGATCTTTAAGTTCATTTTGAGCAGTACTAATTGCATTCTGAAGAGATTGCCCCGCCTGCACTGCACTTTTTATAACAGTTAAAGCTTCAACAACCTGTTTGTCCATTAAATTTACAAGTTTACGCCTGTTTTTATCCTTTATATACCAGTCGAAATACAGATAAAAAATACATAAAATAAATGCAAAAATAATATTATGCAGCAAAATCGCCGATAAAAGAAAAATAAACAGCGAAATAAGCGCTCTTTTCCTCTTAATAGTTAAACTCTTAAAATCAAAAGATTTTTTCTTTTTTTCTCTTATTTTTATCCCAATTTTACTTACAAAAAAATATACAAAACAAAATATAAACGCAGCGAGAGAAATAAGAAAAAATATTTCCGTCATTTGAAAATTCCCATATCTATATTTACTCCCTTTTGCGAAGCCGTATTCACAAATTCCGGAATATATCCTGAAAAAATAAAACTGCCTTTTTGGATACCGTTTTCAAAACCTCTTAAATCAAACGCAAAAACAGGTTTAATTTCATACATTCTGTCATCATCCGTTTTATTTAATATGGAAATTGAAGATATTTTTCTTGAACCGTCGGAATAACGGGTAAGCTGTACTATAATATTAATTGCAGATGCAATTTGCGAGACAATCGAGCGTTCCGGCAAATCCATCCCCGACATCAACACCATTGTCACAAGCCTTGAAACTGCATCTTGCGGCGAATTTGCATGCAAAGTTGTAAGACTGCCTTCATGTCCTGTTGACATCGCTTGAATCATATCAAGCGCTTCGCCCGAACGACATTCTCCCACAATTATTCTGTCAGGACGCATTCTTAAAGCATTTACCACAAGCCTTCTTATGTCTATTTCGCCTGTTCCCTCTGTTGACTTCGGTCTGCTTTCAAGCCTCACCACATGCTCCTGCTGAAGTTGTAATTCTGCAGAATCTTCAATGGTAACAAGTCTTTCTTTTTCAGGTATAAACGAGGATATGGCATTTAAAAGAGTAGTTTTCCCGGTTCCTGTACCGCCTGAAACAATAATATTTCTTTTTAAAATAACCGACGTTTTTAAAAACTCAACCATTGATTTACTGACGCTTCCCGACGAAATCAAAGAATCTGTCTGAAGTTTATTTTTTAAAAACTTTCTTATCGTAATCACGGGACCGTTCAAAGATACAGGTCTTATTACCGCATTTACTCGCGAACCGTCCTTAAGTCTTGCGTCAACAATAGGCGACGATTCGTCAATATGCCTGCCGACCTGAGAAACTATTCTATCTATAACGGTTTTGAGTCTGCCTTCGTCAGGAAAAGATATATTCGTCTTTGATATTTTTCCAGCTTTTTCAACAAATATGCTGTCAGGACCGTTAACCATTACTTCCGTAATTGAAGAATCGTTTAAAAAATCTTCCAAAACGCCGAGTCCTGCAATATCGTCGCAAAGCTCCTTGTAAAGCTTATCTGAAACATCTTTCGGTATAATGAGTTCTTTCTTTTTAATGATTTCGCTTATTTTATTCTTTGCTATCTGTTTTAATTTTTCACTATCTGTTTCATCGGCATAATCTTTCATTTCTTCTAAAAGCACTTTTTGAATACTGTCTCTTAATTCCTTATATACGGTTTCATTTTTATAATAATCGCCGGCAGATACATTTACAGTTCCTATTTGTGCGCTGTAAATACCAATTATATTTTCCAAAGCTGAGACGTAAGAATTTGATTTATCTCTATAAGAAAATTTCGGAGATAGCACCTGTTCCTGTACATGAAAACTGAAATCAGAGCGAATACTATTCTTAAAAATTTCAAAACCATCTAACACTTTATCCGTATGAAAATCATAGCCGACATCAAGTTTTAAAGTTATAAAATTTACATTTGACAACACAGAATTATACTCTTTTGAAATGAAAATCGCGTTCTTTTCAGATACCGCGTCTGACATATAAGGAAGAAGTACGTATCTTGATTCTTTTATAAGACCTAACGCATTACCGCTTAATTCGTCAGGCATAACAACAAAAACATATTTAAATCCGATTTCGAGAGCTGCAATAAGATATAAAATCCTTTCAATATTTATATCGCTTACCTTTGTATCTTTCAGTCCAAGCACCATACTCGCCCCGAAAGGGGACAAATAATCTCTTAAAATTTTAGGATTTATTCCAGACAAAACAGGCAGTATGTCCTCGACATATTTCATTCCATTCTTGTATATTGACCAAAAAGCTTCAGTTCCGGGAATGGAAAAATCAAGAATAATGTTTTCTTCTCTTTTATTTGCGCTTATGCAAGACAAACCATGCGCGATTATATCTCGCTGCACTATATTACATCCAGGAGCTATCAAAAGCATTATTTATTCCTTAGACGAGGTAAAGTACATCACCTTTGGACGTTTTTATTTGAAATAATTTTTTATTATTTTTTAATATTTGAATATTTTTTCATTATTTCTAAGATTTCTTTTTGGTTTATCTGTCTTGGATCTTTTGTATTTTTTTCAGGCGTTGTTATTTTTGAAACATCTTTTACAATTGAAGAAAGTTTTAAGGGTTTTATATCCGATATTTCAACATCGCCAACAGGCCTTATTATATATTTAAGGCTTCCTTTTTTCGAAGCTATAAGGATTTTCTGCGCTTCCTCAACAGATACAGCTAAAGTTACAACATTGGCATTTCCAGAATCATCATCTCGTTTTCTTACAGTTCCTATGCAATTGTTACCCACTGCTAAGACGAGAATATTTTGTGCGACTGCAAATACTGATTCCTGAAATTCTCTACTTGTATCGGAATAATCTATTATGCTGAAAATATCTATTCTTGATCCGGGAGTTAAAATATCTGATGTTTCTATATCAAAGTTTATTGATAACGCTTTTTTGCTTTCAGGAATTAAAGTGCCTATTCCGGTTTCTTGATTCGTTTTCGATATTTTCGTTGAAAGTATTTGCTCGCCTTCTTCAATCACATTCAATGATATATAAACTGCAGCACCATCGCTAGTAAATAACTCCTTTATACTTTGAAACGCTTTCGGTTGTACGAATTCCTTCGGAATATGTTTTTCAGCAAGCATATGCGGCCTTATAACTGTCCCTTGAGGGATTTTCCGCGTTGCAATAACCGCTCTCACAGGTTCAGCCATTGTTTTATACTTAATTTCCAAATCGGATAAATACATATAAGCAAAAAATGCAGAAATAAGGGCGAAAATAAGGGCAAACAATATTGTCTTTTTCATAATTTTTAACCATACTTATTTAAGTTTATCTGCTTTCTGCACCGTTTTCGTAGCTACTTCAAATTTCTCTTTAACTTTTTTTCCGAAAGCTTTATAGGCGACAAAAACAATCCCCACTATTACCGCAACAATAAGAATATACTCAACCATTCCCTGCCCTTTATGCCTTTTAATCCAACCAAAATTTAACATCCTTTCTTATCCTCTCTTTGATTTTTGGCGTTTTGGAGCGCCTTTGCTTCCAGTTCCAGACAACACCTCCGAGCGCGCTTTTATTTTTATGCTTTCTCTATCTGTTATTTTTAATACTTCCGGGATTTTATATGAGTATGTTATCTCTACAACAGACTTTTCGCCAAACACAGTTAATCCTTTTAACGTATTAAAGAAATTTTTAGGATTAAAATTTGCAACATTAAAAACATGTTCAATATCAAAAGGTTCATAATCATTTATTTCAATTTTAATATCAAGCTTTTCCGGATCAAGAGTTCTGCCGATTATATTTGTATTGCAAAGATAATTTTTAATATCGTCTTCTATATATTTTTTGCTGAAAGGAGTGTACGCAATCAAATCCGTACCATACCTAGCAGCCGTGGAAATCTGCTGCCACGTAAGCATAATACGGACAAACCATATAATCGTAAAAAGAAAAAAAATGATGAGAGGAGCAATTAAAGCAGCTTCAACAAGCGCTTGTCCTCTTGGCTGTTTAAAGCGTTTCAAACAAGACATATAATCCTAAAGCCATTTGGTTACTTAATCATCCATATATAAAATATCAGTTTACAAAAATTTAGGGGAAATGTCTATTATCAACAACATTAAAACGCTATTGCGCTCTTTTCCTTAATAAATCCCAAATAATACGCCTTTCTTTTTTACTGCTTTCCATAATTTAAGATGAATAAGCCAATATTTTAAAAACAGCTTAATAAACGATATCCTACTAGTAAAAAATGAAAATTTAAAATTCTTTCCTCAATTTGTCATCTTTATATACATAATATAGAAATCTCTAAAGGATACTGACATAATGAATTCCACAGCTTTGACTATTAGTAAATTATGACAGCATTCAAAATACTCTGACCGTAATATCCAATTTTTCAATATTGTCTTCAACGCGCCTCTTCTACTTGTCATAGAAATTGAATTTCCTTAATTCGTAATGAGTTCAAAAGCATTACTTCAGAATTAAAATAATTGTTGCCGATATCAATGCAATCGGACAAATAATTATCAATGTTTATCCCGTAATTTTGATATATCTCTATTTGCTATTACATCTCGGTCCAAATAAATTGCTTTACTAACATCGCCCAAAGAATTTTAGTTATCAGCAACCAATAGTCAGCTAATATTGTAGTTTATAACTAAACAGGCAGATTTTTGAAATCTTTTTACTTTTTTATAATTAACGCTGAACTTTTATTTTATAATTGGTTTTATCTTATTAGCGCAGTATTCCCTTATTTTGTTTATATAGTAATTGTTTGGGCAAATTAACGATAATTCGCTAAATTTTTCGCTATATACCTGCTCTCGGATTGGACTAATCCAATCCTCATACTCTGGTTTTGGCAATTCCTTTTTCAATTCTTCAGCAATTTCTTGCCGCATTATTATCGTCCTTATTTTTGTTTTTTCGTTCTTTAAAAAATTTGAAAAAAATCGTCCGGCGGACGTTCGTCGGACTTAGTATTATTAGTATATCAGATAATTAGTGAACGCTCAAAATGTTGAAAAATCAATTAGTTTTAAGATGAATTAACAAGTACCGACACATATATAATAACATATTTTTAATAAGCAAAAAGCGCAACGAGAAAACTCATTGCGCTTTTCTTAAATTTTTGTATAATATAAATCTCAAATCGTGAACGATACACGATTTGAGGTTAATTTTCTTTATAAACAGCGGAGTGCTTTTCCATCACTCCGCTACTTTTCTTAAGCTTTTTTTCACAGCAACCTCAATCGTACCTATACCACTTATTATATCTTCGCACATATCAATCAGGTCTCTGGGAGGCTCGTCAAACCTATCGCATAACCGCCTTATTAACGACTGTGCGGAAATGTAGATATTGCGTGTTTCCTTTAAAATGTCTTCACTAACGCTCTCAACGTTTTCGGGCATTATAGGCTCCTATCTATCATAATAGGACTTCGGTACTTCAATTCTGAATATCTTTCTTAACAAAGTTTTCAGAAGGTTCAGCATTAACGAATTAGGTTTATAATAGTAAGTAGGTAATGAAGATTTAGGAATTTCTTCTTTTATACTAACAGGAATTTCTTCAATAAATTCATCTGTATCCCAATCAAAAAAATGACCTTCACTAAAATAACATTCTTTACAACCTTCAGGCATATTTTTAGCAGAAGGAATTTCATCTAATAAATCCTCAAGAAAAGGCTTAATATCTGCAAATCTATAAAGCGGCTTATAACCGCCATAATATACGCCACAACATACGACAATAACGGACAGAATGACAACAACAGAATAACCGACATATTTCCCAACTGAGATACCTGTATCAGCACTATCGGACGACGGAGCAGACTTACTCGGCTCAGGTGTTGGAGCGGGAGTGTTTGAAGGTGCAAGAGCGGAAGTATTTGACGTCAGCGACTGCGTCGGAACGCCTTCGCTTCCTTTATCCTCAACAGCAGTATTCGCAGGTCTTCCATGACTAAGCGACTTATCACAGCCAGATATCAGGCATATACATAAGCATACAGATATTATTTTTTTCATTTTCATATTAAGGAATTTCCTCGCTATCGGTAGAAAGGCTAGAAAAATTAGGAGTTTCTTGGCTATAGCTGTATTCATCTACTGCAAGATTAGGGAGCGGTTCGTTTTCTACAGGATTAGGGGGTGCAACTATAGGGGGGGCAGGCTGAGGAGCAAACTCAGAATTATGAGTATCAACAAATTCATATAAAAAATATCCAAGTGAATAATAACCAACAAAAAAAATAACAATATAACCGACAATTTTACAGACCGAACAGAATAACGACCAGAGTAACGAAGAACCTGCCGACAAAACAGACATTACCGACAAGCTAGGTGTAAGCGTTGGGCTTGGCATAGGCTGTAATTCAGAAGCGGGAGCATTTGAGGACTGTGGTGCAAGAGCGGGAGCATTTGAGGACTGTGGTGCAAGAGCGGGAGCATTTGAGGACTGTGGTGCAAGAGCGGAAGCATTTAAGGACTGTGGTGCATGGCTGACGTTGTCAGCCGTTCTATTACAGCCAAACGACGAGCATATACATATACATATACATATACATATAATTTTTTTCATTTCCATATTTTCCTTATTTCCCATATTGCACGCTTTAAAATATAAAGGACAGGAGACGAAACATGAGGATACGCAAGATATTGGAAAAAATTAAAAGCTTGCTGAATTACGACGAGAATATGAAAAATCTTTATTGAAGGATTTTTTACTATAAGCCTGAATAATGATACCACTGTATCCCCAGCCAAAAAGGTTAAACTTAATTTTAACTTAGAAAAATAAGAGGGATTTGTAAGATAAATATATACAGGAAAATTAAAAGCAGAAACCATTTCTAATATCGTAAAAAACTTATTATTAAAAGAACACTTATATATCATAATAACGGAAAATACACTTACATAAAAAGATAAAAAAGAACAATAAAAATACGAGAGACCATTTCCATGCCCGCAAATTTCAGTGTCATCAAAATCATCAAAATAGTCTAAATCAGGATTAGCGTGTGCTGTTTGATTTGGTATTGGCGATGGTGTTGGAACGGGCAAATTCGCAGGGTCGGATGACAGAGGTGTGTGTTTGCCTACTCCGCTGACATCATCAAAATTTTCAGCGTTTCCGCCGCTTTGGAGCCTGCCACAGCCAAACGACGAACATATACATATACATATAAGTTTTTTCATTTTTATTCGGACAAGCTCATAATTATCTCGTAAATCTTAGGGTTATGATATTTGTGATACACCTGCCACAATCCCAAAATCTTTTTTGGTCATCATTCCGCTTTACTTATTTTTTTGCTTCAGAGCTATATTCAAAAAATGTATTTGCTCGTTCGCAACCCTTAGCTGGTTTTCCAAAGTTGAAATTCTTGCTTTAAGGTCAAACATATAACTATCTTTTGATATACCTGCCGAAATATCTTTTTTGTGTTGTTGTTCCTTTTCAAGTTCAAGATTGACCTTGTTTAACTCATTAATTTGTTCTAAAAGCGACTGATTTGTCTGTATCAAATTACTGTTTTGCTCAGAGGATTTTCGTATTTCTTCGTTCTTGCCTTTTATTTCATTTTGCAACCTTATACACTCTAACTTTAGGCTCGTTATTTGCGTGTCCAGCGACTGAACATGCCTTTGGGATTGTTCAAATTTATTTTCCATGTTAAACAGTTCTACGTTTCTATCGTCCAGCGTCTTTTTCATAACCTCTATTACGTCACTGTTTTTTCCAGAGGGGGCGACTTCTTCCGCGAAAGTGGCGTTTTTTTTTTACTCGGTGGTAAGTCTCCCAGAGGCGGGGGACCGAAAGGATTTGTGCTTGGTTCGGGGGCGACACTACTGGCAACAAACGGGTTCCTTGCGGGCGTACTTTTTCTGTCCACAATTTTAGATTTAGTACTCGGCGGTGGAAAAACTAATTTAGGTACTTCCTTTTCTTTCTTTGGATATCCGCCTTTTTTCTCTACACTGGGTCTCAGTTCAACTTTAGTTCCCTTTTTTTGGTCAAACGGTGCAAAAGTGATTTCGTTGTTTTCTTCGACCTCTTCCTTTTTGCCTTCTTTATCTGCGTTCTCTTCCTCTAGCAACTTCTTTTTCTTTGAATCGTCAGACTTCTCTTCAGGGGGGGCTTTTTTAAACTTGTCTTTTACGTAACCCCAAAAATCCTTCGTAAACACCTCATATTTATACCCTACAGCACAACAAAGCACAACTGTAGCAGTAATGGCAGTAATAGCTATCCAATGCTCTTTTGCAAATTCATAGGCCGCTTTCGGAAAACTTTTTGAGGTTTCCAAAACTCCTGGAAACACTTCATTTTCCTTAACCGAAGTATCTAATTCTTTCGTTGCTATCTGCTGTTTTTCAACGTTTGGCAACGGCTTCGGCTGAGGCTGTTTACCGCACCCTGCGGTTAGCGATATACATATACATATACATATACATATACATATACATATACATATACATATAATTTTTTTCATTTTCTAATATTCTATTATCATCTATTGTCCATAAGTGGTACCTGATTGCCAAGTAGAAGACTTAGTCTGCCGATTTCTTTTTCATATTTTTCTATAGTTTCTTTAAGTACCTGACATTGAAGCTTCCAAAGTTCGGCATTCTGTATCGCCAAATCGTAATCACCTGACAAGGCGTGAAAAGCTTGCTCGTAATACGTTCTTTTCGTTTCTTGCAATTCTCTGTTGAGGTCAAAAAGTCGGTTTTTTTTTTGCACAAATAAAGCAAACAAATTATTATATTCTTTCATACGTTCAGCAACATTTTTTTTGTTAAGGCGGTAAAAGTATAACGCCGCTATAGCAAACACAACCGCCGTCGCTGTGGATATCCACAAATAAAGATTAGACGAGTGAGGCTGTGCGTTTGTACTAATTTGCTTATCAGTCGGCTGTAATTCAGAAGCGGGAGCATTTGAGAACTGTGGTGCAGGAGCGGAAGCATTTAAGGACTGTGGTGCAGGGCTGACGTTGTCAGCCATTCTATTACAGCCAGATATTAGAACTGCGATTAAGAACAGCGATATTACTTTTTTCATTTTGTTTTTTAATATACCTGCTCTTTTAAAATAAAGGAGATTGCCATTTGTTGAGGCAGTTAAAAGGCTGAGAAAGATTGAACTTATTTCTTATTTCTTATATCTTATTTCTTATTTCGTTTTACGTTTACCCAATCAGCGGAAAATCCAGTTTGCATACCAGATTGCTCCGCTTTTTTGGGGCTTATAATTGTATTGTCTATGTTGGAATAGTATGCATTCAGATAATTCGGAAATCAGTTACTCACGGACAATCCTCGCATAGGATTGTCCTGTTTCATTCGGAAGCAGATAAGACTAATTATTTCCCGTCACTTTTTTCGTCACTTTTTTCTTTTTTATCTTTTTTATCTTTTTTATCTTCTTCTTCGGCACTTTTTTTAACTTTTTTAGGCGGAGCAGTCTTCTTCTTCTTCTCATCAGCCGACGAGCCAGAGGCATTTTTTTCCGTAGTAGAATGTAGAGGATCACTAGATTCAGTAGTCTCCTTCTTATTAGGAGTCTTAAGAGTTTTGTCATCACCAAGCTTATCGCTATTAGACTTTTTAAAACAACAATAACCACAATATTTACATACACCAAAAACAACCAAAGCAACAGCAATAATACTACCGATAGCGATGGCGGTGGTGGTGGCTGACCATTGAGAAGGCGGCCACCATAACGCAGACTGTCCCGATGGTAATGGCATTGCTGTTTCTGTCGGACTTGTCGCAGTTGTAGGCTTTGGAGTAAGCGACGGCGACGGCGACGGCGACGGCGATGGTGAAGATGACGGATTTGGCTGCTTAGCATTTTGAATACCAGTCTTGGCAGTTTCAACTTTAGACTTGTTAAGCGGTCCATTACAGCCTGAGATTAAGATTACAGCTAATAATAACGATATTACTTTTTTCATTTCTATACCTATCCTAACTTTATTTTTTCACGTTTTGCTCCAGCGCGGCAGTCGCTGATTTGAGCGCTTTTACAACTGAGTTTTTTATTTCTTTCATTGCAGCAGTAATCGGTTTAATTAGTTTCAGCGACACTCTTGAAGCAATCCTACCAGCACGATTTAGTCACAACTCATAAACATCATACTGCCGAGCTAACTATTCTTTTTCATACTTATCCTATTTTTATACGGAACAGGCAAGAGTTTTTTACAACCGACTTAAGACTGTCGCTCAACGGGCGAAGAGACTAAAATATCTTATAGCATTATTCTCTTTTTTAGCCGTCTTAACGGCGACTTATGCAGTAAGTAGTAAATCAAGTTAGTACTGCTGCTGTTTTTTCTATACCGCTATTTTTGCGGTACTTTAGTTATTTTACAATAACTCATCACATTTATCAATAATCTATATATCACGCACAGGCATTAATCTCCCGCGTATGTTTTTAGGCTGATTTGTGTTTGAGTAGTCGTTACTAATATCAAATTAGGATTAATAATTTGGCATGTAATCAGCTGGACTTAACGCGTAAGCCGTCTCTTGTTGTTAATCATTATAACATAATACTAAAATTAGCCGTTGGCGTCAATTGGCAATGAGTATATCAAATATATCTATTGCCTTACTACCGCACGACTTCGGCGTTTGGTGAAGCCAAAATAAAAAAACAATTTTGACTTTTTGTGTCACCTGTGCATACATATATATGTATGCAACAGTAACCAACAATAGCAGCCGCAACGACTATAACTCTGATAGACCTTAAACCGCCTGATTGTACTATCAAAGTCCTTTTTTGCCTGCATACAGTTATATCTAATCTGAAAACAATCTCTCTTATCCCTGCAATAATGACCACAAACTAAATCAATCTCCGCAAACGCAGGCTGTCCAAACAATATCAAACAGAGCGAAACTATAATTGTTTTTTTATTTTTATTAACATTCTCTTTTTTATTTTTTTATTTCATAAATATTTTTCAGTCTACTCTTTTCTCACCAATCAAAATTCTTTTTTCGTAATTTCAATAACCTTTACTTTCACGACAAGAGCTTCACGATAAATATAAGACTTTGCATATAATATATCATTTATGCTTTTAATAATTCCAGTAAACGTTCATATATTACCAAAACCAAAAGAAACTTTTTTTCTTCTTATTTTGTCAAAACCATCTCTACCATAGCCATCTTTGTCATAGGCAACAACACCATCACCAGCACTATTATTATCGCTACGAGATGAAGCAGCAATAAGTCCCTCATTGTAACCAAAAGTTAAGCTAACTATAAAAAGCAGAATCATTACTTTTTTCATTCTTTGATATTTCTTATTATATCTTTCCTATTGTATCTCCCTGTATTTCGCCGAGAGCTTTTGAAGCGCGTGTTACATTTGCCGCGCAGAACGACGATTAATAGTTTATGAACCAACACCTCTCAAAAAACATTCCGCGAAAGTCAGGAAATTTAAAATTAGAGGCACTTCCCCCATAAGCTGTGTCAATAACGCCAAATAAATCGGGATAACTTCTTTTTCCCACCGCTCCGCCGTCACACAGCAAACAGCTATTGGGAACTTTGTTTCCAGCAAAAGCTATCATTGCGACGGGAGAGACGCCTAAATATTTAGCTTCTGCATTTTTAGAAGATTTGTAATATATTTTGCCGTCGTTTATACCGACATCGCCGGTATTTGCGCCAATTTCAATTTTTATTTTACTATTTGAAGATAAACTTTTCAGCTGTACATAATTAAGTGTAAAGAATAAATCTGAGACGTAAGCTTTGCTCCAGGCAAAAACTCTTTGCTGTCTACAACCAACTCTAACCAAAAATCTTTCTTTCTCAAATCCATTTTCGTTATATCCGGTTTTAGTATGCTTGAAAATACACCGCTCAAAAACTTAATATTTTGATTACCCGGTCCCCCCTCTCCCCGAACAACTACTGCGTTTTTTTCTTTAGTCATATATTTATTCTGAAATTGGCCGCGCCGTTTTCTCAGGAATATTTAATACGGTATTAGCACTTCGTTATAGCTTATTCTGTCAGGCGCTTCAGAAAGTACTTGTAACTACAAACATAAAAAATACCGGCAACAATAATGCTAGTTTTCTCATTCTACAATTCTCCTTTTTTTCACTTTACATATTTGCATATTTTCTCAATTTTACAATAAAAAAACACATCATACCTCAATATAATTAAGTTTAATCTCTTGCTAACGCCAATACGCATACCTTTTCTGCGCCCGCCGTTTTTAACGCTAAAGAACAAGCCGACACTGTGGCAGAAGTTGTGACTATATCATCTATTAATATCACGGTTTTACCTCTTAAGATATCATTGTTTTTCACAAAAAATGAATCTTTAATATTCTTTTCCCTATCAAGCTTAGACAGCTTAAACTGTGGCTTTGTAATTTTCTTTCTAAATAAGACTTTTTTCAAAACCGGAATATCCGCCTTGCTAGATATTGCATCTGCAAGCATTGCCGCCTGATTGTAGCCTCTTTTTATTCTTCTCACAATATTTAAAGGAACTGGTATTATAAATTCTGCGTCTTTATAAAAATCATACAGCTTCATCATCTCGTACATAGAAGAACCAAAGTCTTCCGCGAGAAAGAATCTGTCTGAATACTTGAACTTCAATACTAGATTTCTCAGTGAATCTTTATATAAATAAACTGACCTCATTTTATCAAAATTGTACTCTTTGGGGCGCTTTTTGCACACATAACAATACTCCCCGCCATCATATAACGGCATACCGCATTTTTGACATACCAGATTTCTTATCACAGGAAAAGATTTTTTACACTTATCGCATATCTTTGTACGCGACAAGCAATTTAAATCGTCTCCGCATACAGAACATGTAATCGGGTAAAAGAAATTAACAATCTTCAAGAAAAAATCTTTCATTGTTATTAAACCTTTTATACCTCGGCAAATTTAGTTATGCCGTCTTCGAAATTTATTGTCAAAAGTTGAAATCTGTATTTTGCTTGTAATATTGAGGCAATATGCAATTTTATTATAAGCCGCCGAAACGCGAAACGTACAAAATCTTGTTCTTCCCTATTAGATTTTATGAAGGTCTCGTTTCTTTACAACAACAAGCAGTAGATTCTCCGTCTGATAATAACACCCGGAAATGTATATCGCCAGCACCTTATTCTTCTTTTTTGTAAAAAGATACGCTTATTTCTCTCTTTTTCTTCTGTTGTCATTTAGATATGTATCGTCAATTTACTTATTAAAGAAATATCGTAATAATTTAAATCGGCATTACACCTATATTTAAATCTATCTAAGTTGACGCCGAGAAGAAATCTGCAATATTTTGATATTTCATAATCCACGTTAACAGATATGCCAAAATTTATATTGTTATCTTTTTCCACATCTGCTTTTGATTTCTGATCTATACATCTAAAATCTGAAAGAAAAGCAATTCTGTTTTTAAATGGCAGCACCTTATTAACAACAGGAATTTTTATCCCAGACGGAAATATCATATCGAACTTAATCTGCCCTAAATAAGTATCTTTATAAACATCTGAAGCGTATTTCCCAAAAGCATTTTTTTGCCAGCGATTTTCACTCTCGTATTTCAAACTGAATTTCCATTCGTTTAAATCAAAAGCGCATTGTCCGACATATTTCTTTGAGAGCGGACTAGGCAGAATCTTTGAACTGGCATAATCCGACTCGCTGGAACTTGTATTTTCAAAAGCGAAATACAAATTAAATATTTTTAAAAATTTGAATCTGTAATCAAATCCGCATATAACGCTGTCGCAATAAGAAACGCCGTAAGTTGTTACGACTTTATTATGATACTTAAAATTAAACTGCGTATCGAGCATCCATTCCCCCGCGCCGAAAAACCTTTCCACGCCTGACATCCCTATAAGTATCTCAGGCCATACGCGCGTGCATACATTTTTCTTTGTCCCTGTCATACCCGTTATATAGGAGCTGTCGCTACTCCCGGTATAAGTACAGTTTACGCTTACAGTGTTTAAAGGGGAAAGAGCTTCTGCGAAAGAAAAAGCTTCAAACGGCATATATTTTCCAGAAAAACGCATATCATCCGTATTCAAAATGGTTTTAACCGCATAAGAATCAGCCGGGTAAAAAGGCTGCAAATCCATCAATGGACTGTTTCTAATCCAGAATTTGCCCATTGTCAAACCTGTTGATTGAAAACCTTTATCCACGCTGTCATAAGAATCGGAATCTTGAAGTCTATAATATGTTGAAAAAGCCAAACTCTTAAAAAATGGAGACGAAGTAATGTCGCAAGCGTTTAAATTCCAAGAAATTTCGCCGATTCCCTTTCTTTCAATATATTTTTCCTGTCCCGGGATAAACAAAGAAGACGCGCCATTACTGGCGTTTATGTAGTAATTTTCTTTTGTATTTACGCTATATGTAAACGCAGGATTAAACCAGTTTGCAAGACCTAACACAAAGCTCGCGCCGATGGTCTGATTCAACGTCTTATCATACTCGATTTCCTGCTTAAAATCATTGTTTTTCTCTTTTACAACGTTAATTACATAAGACGGCGAAAAAGTAATTCCGCGAGAAAATTTAAAAGGAAGTTTTATCGCAAATATATTTGACCGTTCCAAAGTGTGGTATTGCTTAATATCAAGATATTCTTTCATGCTGTCCAAACCTAAAAATGAATTTGACCTTGCGACCGGAACAGATGGATAAACTTTATAATATGAATTTACCGTCCTTGCGTCTGCAGAGATACTTGTCGGCAGCACAGCAAATTCGAGAGGATTATCATAAACCATCGTTTCTGAAAATATTTCTTTGTCTTCAAGACGTTTAATTTCAAAATTGTCAATAATAGAACGAGAATATCTTATAGTAAAATGCGGAAACTTATCGCCGATTTTTAAATTTGTTTCAGCGTAGCCCGTGTATGTCACAACCTGTCCTTTCTCATTTAAAGAAATCAAATTTGATTTCTTTTCATCGATTTTCGGCGCCATGGTTTCAATTCTTGAAATACCCGTTTTTAAAGGCAAAATTTTTGCCTTATTTATTTTTAACCCATCAAAATTGAAATAAGCGCTATCTTCCGAATAATCTCTATTATACGCCCCGGCCGCAATGGTCTGAAAATTTTTGTCAATAGATTTTCTTGACGCTCCGACCGAGATAGCATCTATTATGCCCGCTCCTTTCCACTGTAAACTGCATCCGACTTTATTGGCGGCGCCGAGAGGAACTTTGCTTCCCACGGCGTGTATTTCATTAAACCAAACCTGATGATTCATTCCGACTTGAGAAGACTCAACGCCAATGACAAACTGTGAGATTCTATCGAGCGACGGGTTTCCGTAAACGGTTATCTTGGCAGACGAATCCAGCGATGACCACGACGCAAGTCGTCCAATGCCGTCCTGTTCTATTGTTATAAGTTTCCAATCCTGCCAGCTTGAATCGTCAGTTACAGGAATTCTATACTCAAAATAATTACTGTCATTCCCTCCCGCGCGGAATATTATCACATCTCCGACTGCAGCATACTTTGATTCGGGTTTTGCATAAACCATGAATTTTATACTTTTATATTTTGATATATCAAGAGGATCTTCCGCATAAACTGATTTTGCCAAAAAAGTTTCTCCTGAAGATATCGCATTATATGCAATCTTCAATGCCCGTTCGTCTTTTCTCACGGTATCTTCTATATCGTACAAGTCCAAATAATGTTTGTTAGACAAAAGAGATTTATACTCAGGATCAAATTTCCCTATAGCAGAAATACTGAAATTATCCAAATTCATTCCTATTCTTTCCCATCTGTTTCCGCTAATTGCAATTTTGCCTATAACTATTCTGCCTCGTTCGCCTGATTTTTTCTGCACACTAAAACGCAAAATTCTTATATTTTTCCATTTTGATATATTATCGTCGGTAATATTTAGAGGTATTCTTATTTGCCGCCAGCCGTTTACATTGGTTTTTATAACTGTCCCGCTTGAAATGGAGTAACTACCGGCAACTTCCTCTAAAGTGTCCAATATGCCGTTGCCGTTTAAGTCTTCCGTATCGAGTTTTCCGTTATGAGCTCCGATTAACGATACTGTCCCGTCAATATTGTGGAATTTCTGCCCCGTATCTTCCCACGGGCTTAGAATACCGTCGCCATCCGCATCTTCCGTATCTAAAATTCCGTTGCCATCTGCATCTTCATTTATACACGATGCATAATCAATTATAAATTCGGGGGAAGACAAATTATTATCCTGTATCCACACGTCAATATAAAGCTTTTTTGAGAAATCACATCCATCGAGGGAAAGTTTTTGAGCAAAAGCAACCTGCGAACGATCCCTGACATCGTAATTCAATTCTAAAACAAGCTGCTTTTGCTCATCTACAAACTCTAAAGAGGGGTCGATATCTCTTAGGCATATTTCATAGCTTTTCCAAGATAAATCATCCAGTTTTCTCGGCATACAATATCCGCCATTGGCGCTGTGAAACCAGTTTTCGTCGAGCATACTTGTTAAATCTTCGCAAACAGAACTATCCATTGAATCAATTATAGCTTTATTCGAAGTATTGATATTTTGGACGCTTAACGCATATTCGGCTTCAGCATTGATTTTCATATTCAAAGCATCAATATCTAAATCGGCAATTTTTACATCGACACCTCCGACGCCAAGACTTGCCGGAACGTTTCTTATGTCTGGAACAGCCGCCCCTGCCGCCATAAAATTATAAAGTATGCCTGCGCCTAGAGAAATATTGTCTGTCAAATTAAATCTGCTGCTGGCGCCGATAAGAGTTGCTTCTCCCTGCGAACCAATTATTGTTGAATAATCGTAAGATACGTCTAATACCGAAGTTTCTTTTATAACGTTTTCATTTTTTACGGTTAAAATACCCGTATCATAATCTATAACATAATCGCTTTCTGATTTCAAAGTCATTCCGTCGACAACAACTTTTTCAGATTTTGGAATAATGCCGGGACGCAGTGCAAGCGTTTTAATCGTATACTGATATTCCGCTATAAATCTATACTTGGATGTTCCTTTTAAATACAAATCATCATGTAAAGGCTGCGACAAATGAAAAACACCGTTCTCAAAATCAACCGCAATATTTGCGCCGTACCCTGCTTTTGGAGGATATGCGGGAACGTCTTTTCCTCTTTCAATCGTCAAAGGAATATCGTCGTTTAAATTTCTTATCTCCAAAAGGAAATTATCCCTGCCGTTATCGCGTATAATATTTAAATTCCCTAAATCATAAAAAGTTTTGAGTTCTGTCGTAACAGCAACGGTATTATTTACATCCTTAATTATCAACGGACCGTTTCCAGGCGTAGAACCGTCCGTAAATTTATAATTCACCGCAACGGCACAGTTGCTTGCCAGCGTATTTTTAAAAACAAGTACGCCGGTATTATAATCGACGGTATAATCTTGTCCGGCGATAAGTCGGACAAAATTTCCGCGATAAGAAACATCCGCCCTGTTCAAACTATACAGGACAGTAGAGGCAATTGAAATATTGTACGCCGGATCGAGCTTCTGATAGTCTATGTATACTTCAACACTGCCATTTTCAATTGTTCTTGTCTCTGCGCTGCGTAAAAGTGAATAATATCTCAGTTTGATGTAAGAAGTATCGACAATAACTCTTCTTTCAAGCTGTGTATTTCCAGTAAAACGTTTAATTTCGGAAATTCCCTTTGTTTTGCTGAAAAAAGTGTTCAATCCTAAAGTTTTATAGCGCATATCTACTTTTAAGCCAAACAATTCCTTTGAGTACTCCATAAATTCAGTATTCGCAAATAAAACTGAAATATCTCCAAAAGCCGCCTCCTGCACAAATTCGCCGGGTTGCCCTTTGTAAACAAAAGAAATATCTTTTTTACCGGATGTATCATCATAGTCAACGTCAATATTTAATCTGTCTTTGATGCTTCCAAAAATCTTCATTTGGAGTTCCTGCTCCATCTTAAGGAACGACGTATTTTTTCTTTTCCCGTCTTTTTCTTTGTCATATACTCTTGCAGTATAATTAAAACCTGCCAGCTTCTTCACGGAGATTGAAAGCCATGACCCAAAAGGAAGTTCCGCCACAATGTCCGAAAGAATATCCTGAGACGGCAGAGTACTTTTTACGGCATCGGCGGATACTAAATCATTTCCCCGCAGTTCTTCAGTAGAATTTCCCGGATTTTCAAAATTTTCAGCTGCAATTTCCTGAACGGATTCCGAAGGCATTTCTTCAAATCTCAGCGGTACATATCCTTGTAATATTACCGCATTGGACAATACAACGCTTTCAATGCCAAGGAACGCATTGTATTTGCCGAACCGTCCGCCAATTCCATCTTTACCGCTTACAAGGATAGAATACTTTTTTGCAGAAGATTCGTATTCCGCCAAACATAAAGTGCAAATAAAAATAAATAAGAAAAACAATAAAACAAACTTCTCAAATCTTTCCATATAATTTTTAAATTGTATAATATTCAAAGACTAAAACAGACACAGGCAAGTCAAAGTAAAGTACGAAAGAAAAAAGAGAGTAAAAAGCAATGCAAACAAGGAAATAACATATAAAACATTTTATTCTTAAATTATTCCGATACGGCATTTTACATTTATAATATCGTCATGCTGTTTTATCAATTCGGGCGCAAAATAAGACATCAGTTTTTTTGCTTTCCAATCTGCAGCTAAAACATAAAAACTGCTCCAAAAAGATAATCAATAAAAAAGATATTAAATTAAAGATTATTTAAAGATTATAAATAATACGAACTTCATTTTCCTTTAAACCTAAAAATAATACATTTAGGCATTTATGTTCCATATTTCTAATTTAACGCACATTATAGCGGTATATTCTTTTCACTCCTTTATAAATTTTGATACAATTATAATATTGATACATTGAAAAGAAAGATGCCAGATGCTTGTCATCATACAAAACACTTGTATTTCCGTTTACACTAAATGTCATTCCTAAATATCATACATAGTCGTTAGGGATATTATTATAGAGGGTTTTCCGTTTTTTCAAATACTTAACAGCAGATTCCCGGCGCAGTCGATCGGGAAATAACAAACAACAAAAATTTCTTTCATCAGCTAGTAAACATGATAAAAAAACTACATTTATATATTATTAAAGAATCTCTTGGGTATTTTCTTTTTGGAGTGGCCGTTTTCTCTGTTCTTCTTCTTTTGGATTATGTATTCGACCTTGTGGATCTTTTCCTTTCAAAAGGAGTGGCTCTTTTTGCCATTTTAAAATTATTCGCCTTTGCCATTCCAAATATTTTAACACTTGCAATACCGATGGCTGTGCTTTTTGGTGTATTAATCGCTTACGGAAGACTGTCAGAAGACAACGAAATTACGGCAATGAAATCTTCCGGAATGAACTATAAAACGCTGTCGTTTCCCGTAATAATTTTTATCTGCACAATATCTTTTTTCCTCTTGTTTTTCAACCACTTTTTGGCGCCGGCAGTGAACTCTGATTTCAGAAATCTCTATCAAGAAATTCTCACAAAAAGACCGCTTGTTAGATTTACAGAAAAAACAATAATTGAACTTGGAGAACACCGCTTATACGCAAATAAAGTAAACAGAAAAAATAACATCCTCTATGAAGTAAGCATATATAAATTTGAAAATAAGGATAACTACGCCGTATATGAAAATAACGACAATAAAAGTTTCTTGCCGCAAAATAACGATAAAGCGTGGCGCATAGCGGCGTCTTCCGCGAAAGTCAAATCTCGTCCAGACGGCATTCAGGTTTTTCTCCACAACGGTTACTGGCAAAAAGCGGATCCTTCGGATACAAATAATATGATACACATGACTTTTAAGTCTTATTGTTTTTTTATACCGATTGGCGATATTGTAAAAGAACGCGCTTTAACCGTATCGGAAATATCTTCGCCTAAACTCCTCGAAACCATAAGAGCCTGTAAAAAGCAAAATATTCCCTTTACGGTATGTGAAATTGAATTCTGGATTCGATGGATTTATGCCTTTGCTCCGATTGCTTTTGTTCTCATTGCGCTGCCTATAGGCATGATGACAGGCAAAGGCGGAAAAACCATAGGTTTTGGAATGAGTTTATGTATTATTTTAGTTTATTACACGCTGCTTATACTTGCGTTAAACTTAAGTGAAAAAGAGTACGCCCCAACAAACCTTATAATGTGGTTGCCGAACGCTGCGGTCACCGCAGCCGGAATTTGTTTATTTATAAAAACGATAAAAAAATAATGAAAATTCTTTACATATATATCACTAAAATCTTCACAAAAATTTTTATGCTTACAACCGTGGTATTTGCTCTTGTAGGAATAATATCTGAATTATTCAGACATGTAAGTTTTTATATTGACAATAAAACTCCCTTTTGTCTGGTATTCATTCACCTACTTTCAAATATGCCGTGGTGGCTTATGCAAGGGCTTCCCATAGCCACCCTTTTAGCTGTCTTATTTTGTCTCGGAGATTTATCAAAAAATAACGAGATAATAGCAATAAAAGCCGCTGGAGTAAACATGTGGAGAATTATCGTATTATTCCTTATAGTAGGCTTTGTCATAGGAATAGGCGATTTTGCTGTAAAAGAATTTGTCATTCCCAAAACAAGCTCATACACAGAGGTAGTAGAAAAAGAAAAAATACAGAAAGAAAAAATAGATATAAAAACCGAATTCTCCGATTTAGTAGTCCCTATGCTTAATAACACAAGAATTACAATAGGTTATTTAAACATCAAAGAAAATATAATAAAGGACATTGTAATAGAAAAGTACGGCGACAAATTCGCAGCGGAATGTCTTATTTTAGCCGAATCCGGTACATGGGAAAATGACGCATGGCTTTTAAAAAATGGAGTTATAAGAAACTTTAACGCTGATTTTTGGACTGAAACACATTTTAAACGCTACAAATCCAATATACATATAAAATCGGAAGATATGGCAGTACAAGATATCGATCACGATACTATGAATATGCATAAACTCAAAAAATACATCAGTCAGCTGAAAATATCAGGGCAAACAGCAGTTAAAGAAAGAATCACTTTAAATATGCGATTTGCCGCTGTTTTTGCTTACGTTGTAGTCATGATAATGGGAATTCCTTTTGCGATTGGATTTGGAAACAGATTAAGTAAAATATTAAGTTTTACGCTCGCTCTGATTACCGCATTTATCTACTGGGGAACTCAGGCAATAACAAAATCGCTCGGCGAGAATTTTATTTTATCGCCCTTTATAGCCGCATGGCTTCCAAATTTGATATTTACAGCAATCGGAGTTTATCTTCTCAGTAAAGTAAGGAAGTAGCAAGCTTCAAGTAAGATTTTATTTATCATCCAAAACCGATGCCAAACGCCAACTTACAAATAGAAAAAACCGCTACTATCTCCGTCGAGCTGCACCGGGTCTTTATATCTTCGCCGCTACTTGCAGATATAAACTCAGTTTCGAATTTGGCATGAACTACAAGCATAAAACGCAGGATATAAACCGATACTTTACGCCATATTTTATATTCTCCTAATAAAATCTCGAGAATTTAAAAGTTTTTATGACAAATGAAGGAAATATCTATTGCCGGTGCTGTCTCGTTTTCAACAAAAAACTTTTTAATAAAATTTAAAACCGCTATTCGTTTACTGGTCAAGTCCATCAAATCGTCCCGTCTTTTTTTGCGCATATAACAAACGCGCAAAAATATTTTCCATTTATTATCGCATATTGCCGCGATTTCCCACGACACATGCAACATAGATAAAAAAAATTTAATTTATTATTATATACATCAATCTCGCTGCCAAAACATAAAAAAGTTTACATCGGAGGTTATAATATGCATATTCCTGACGGGTTTTTAAACAACAATTTAGCCGCAGGACTGTTTGCCGGCGCATTAGGCATGCTCGGATTTTGCTTAAGCAAAGTTTTTCGAACCGTAACGGCATCCATAGGTGTTCTCGCAGGAAACAATAGCAACGGAAACATCGGATCATTCGCATTCAAATTTCCTGATAACGCGGGTAAATATTTTCAAAAAATGGCAATCGCAGCATTATGGATATTCGCCTTCCAGATGTTTAATGTCCCCATTCAATCAGCAACCTCGGCACATCTGATAGGCGGACTATTTGCGGCTGTTCTTGCGGGACCCTTTGGAGGATTTATCATAATATCTTCTGTTCTTATCGTCCAGTCTTTATTTTTTGCCGACGGCGGAATACTTGCGCTTGGAGCAAATATTCTCAATATGGCTTTTATCGGTTCTTTTCTCTCCTATTATATTTATAAGGCGCTATCTGGAAAAAACTATTATTTAGCAATCTTGACAGCATGTTTCTTTTCGGTGACGACTGCCGCCCTCTTTTGCCTGATTGAACTTGGCATTTCAGGGACCGTATCTTTTACAAAGGCGTTTAAAGATATGATGAGTCTGCATTCGGTCGCCGCCTTACTGGAAACCGTTATCACTTTAGCGTTACTAAAAGTATTTAAAATTTCAGCGGAAGGTAAAAATGAATAAAAAAATCGGCGCCGTAATATTTCCCATATTTGTGACTTTTTTTGCAAGTCTATTCGCTTCTAAAAACCCCGATGTTTTGGAAACGCTTGCTATAAATTACGGTTTTGACAAGCAAGCCAAAGAAATAGCTTCTATATTTGCGGGATACTCTTTCCCTTTCATCAGCAGCCACTTCCTGTCAACTTTCTGCGCCGGAGCAACAGGATTAGTTCTGTTGTATATTCTTTATAAAGGAATAAACGGCGCAATCGGACGTTTTATAAAATACTTCCTTGTTTTAGAAACAGACAAAAAATGAACAAAGCAAACCGGAAAGAACAGATTTTAGAACTATTAAAGCGCGTAAAAGATGGAAAAGTTTCTCCGGACGACGCGTTGTTGCATTTGCAAATCGCCCCGTTTGAAGATTTGGGATACGCCAACGTTGATTATCACAGAGGATTGCGACAAGGCACGGGAGAGGTAATTTACGGACAAAATAAAACGTCTGAACAAATAAAAAATATCATCTCCAATATGCTGGACAAAGGTTTAAATAATATTATGATTACGAGAATTTCCCGACAAACAGCCGATTTTTTAATCGAACAAAAAATAGATTTGGAATATCATTCTACCGCAAGACTTGCCATTGCAAAGCGCGACAACGAAATACAGCAAGTCGGTTCAGTGGTAATCGCATCAGGCGGCACAAGCGATATACCTGTATGCGAAGAAGCCGCCATTACCGCAGAAGTTTTAGGAAGCCGCGTCGCGCGGCTATACGATGTCGGTGTCGCTGGATTACTCCGTCTTTTATCACAACAAAACATTTTCGCAAAAGCACGCGTTATCATAGCAATTGCAGGTATGGAAGGCGCTCTTGCAAGCGTTATAGGCGGACTTGTGAGCTGTCCGGTCATTGCGGTGCCGACAAGCGTAGGCTACGGTTCCAATTTTAACGGTCTTTCAGCGCTGCTTGCCATGCTCAACTCCTGCGCAAACGGCATCTCGGTTGTCAATATAGACAACGGGTTCGGCGCGGGCTACATTGCCAACCGCATCAATAAGATGGAGAGTATTCAATGAAAACGCTCTATTTAGAATGCACTATGGGAGCCGCCGGAGATATGCTGATGGCGGCATTATTTGAACTTGCCAACAATAAAACAGATTTTTTAAAACAAATAAACTCGCTCGCAATTTCAGGGCTTAAAGTAAACACAGAGTCTGTCGTCAAATGCGGTATTAAAGGCACGCATATCAGAGTAAGCATTAACGACATAGAAGAGTCCGCCGCGAAAACAGATATTTTGAAAAACAGCCATAAACATTCCCATGAGCATTCTTATGAACATATTCATCACAATCATTCACATAAACACAACCATACAAATCTTGAAAAAATTGAAAATATCATTGCCCGATCGCCCATTTCCCAAAAAGTAAAGGATAACGCGCTCAACATCTATCGACTAATTGCCGAAGCTGAATCCGCCGCGCACGGGCATTCTGTGGAACAAATACATTTACATGAAGTAGGCAGCATGGATGCCGTAGCAGACATTGTCGGCGCATGCATGTTAATAGAATCTATAGCGCCGCAGGAAATAGTCGCATCCCCTATCAACGTGGGCAGCGGGTTTGTGCGCTGCGCGCACGGCGTAATGCCTGTGCCGTCTCCCGCGACGGCGCATATATTGCAAGGCGCTCCGATTTACAGTAGAAGCGTTGAAAGTGAACTGTGCACACCTACCGGAGCCGCTATTATCAAACATTTTGCAAAACGTTTTGAACAAATGCCCGAAATGCGTGTTCAAAAAATAGGCTGCGGCATGGGGACAAAAAACTTTGAGGTCGTCAATTGCCTCCGCGCATTCTTAGGAGAAACTGAAAACAGCGTTGACAAGACAAATGATCGCGTAGTCCAGTTACAATGTAATTTGGACGATATGACCGGCGAAGCTGTGGGATTTGCTGTCGAGTTATTGCTGCACGAAGGAGCGCTGGACGTTTTCGTCTCGCCAATTCAAATGAAGAAAAACCGGCCGGCAAGTTTACTCACCTGTATATGCAGCGAAGACAAAACTCATTTTTTTGCCGGATTAATGCTTCGGCATACGACCACTTTCGGCGTACGTAAAACCGTTTGCGACCGCTATGCGTTAAAACAAGAGATTTCAATAAAACAAACACCTCTTGGCAAAATACGGATAAAAACAGGCGAGGGTTACAATGTAAAAAAATCTAAACTAGAATATGACGATATTGCGAAAGTCGCGCGACTAAACAATGCGCCTTTCGCCGAAATCAACGATGCCCTATCGCGGAACAAAACAAACGAAGAGAAAAAAATATGAACACAAAACAAAAATATGAAATACTGAGACAATACATATCCAATTTAGACAATCTTATCGTTGCATTTTCAGGCGGCACTGATTCGACTTTTTTGCTAAAAACAGCGCACGATATCTTAGGCAATAAGGTCATTGCCGTAACGGCAAAATCATATTCTTTTCCGCAACGCGAGTTAAATGAAGCTATAGCATTTTGCAAAAAAGAAAATATACGCCAAATCATCTGCGATTCAGAAGAACTAAATATTGAAAATTTCTCTCGCAACCCGATAAACCGCTGTTATTTGTGTAAAAAGGAGTTATTTTCAAAAGTTTGGTCTGCAGCCAGAGAAAACGACATACATCACGTAGCTGAGGCTTCAAATATAGACGATGACAAAGATTATCGTCCGGGTCTGAAAGCAGTGTCTGAACACGGCATTAAAAGCCCGCTGCGTCATGTAGAGCTTACAAAAGAAGAAATTCGTTCGCTTTCCAAAAAACTGGGACTACCTACGTGGAATAAGCAGTCCTTTGCTTGTCTGGCTTCGCGATTTCCTTACGGAGAGCATATTACTCCGCAACGTCTGTCAATGATAGATCGGGCGGAACAACTGCTTTTAGATATGGGACTAAGGCAGGTAAGAGTCCGCCATCATGGGAATCTCGCCCGCATTGAAACAGACGAATTAGGATTTAATATTCTCATGAAACGCAGCCAACGCGAAAAAGTGTACAAACAGTTTAAAGAAATCGGATTTACATATATTGCAATAGACATTCTAGGATACCGCGTCGGAAGCATGAACGAAACGCTCCCTGTAAGCAGGATTTAAAATAAGGAAAATGCTTTAATACGTTTGTTATAGTTTAGAATATACAGATAGAAACAAGCTTGCAAAAGAAAAGTTAGATTCGGGATTTTACGTTGCAATTTCTTCTGAGCAGCAGATTTCTGGCGGGAATAACGCAAGAGACGTTCTCACAAATCATTGAGACGAGAAAGCGGCAATGTATTATTGTTTTTTCGGCATAAAGCTGGCAACTTTACTGTTTATTTTCCTAAAAAATGAAATCTTTGGAGAATCCCCAAAAAAATAAGACAGCAAATCTCATCTTCTTAATATGACAAAAGAACAGGATTGGCGAAAAGCTGGAACTGCTATTGCAACATTTTTTCTAAATATCATAAAATCACGAACATGCGTGGGAGCAATAAACACAAGATATAAAAGTTTTTCATTTGAATTCACTTTCCTTGAAAATCTTGGAATACCACAACGCAATTTTATCCGCACGTACCGAATATTTTTTTAGCCATTATGCAGTCACATTCTCTGCCAAGCAGTCGCCAAATGGTTTAAAGGTTTTTAAACTTGTTTCCGCCTTTATTTGCAAGCAGTCAACCAAAATAAAACGGAGAAGTTGTTTTTATGAAACACAATGCAGTTAAAACAGCAAAACAACCTCTCCGTTTAAACACCCTAAAACCAAAATCTTAAAAATCATAGCCAGAAAAATGAGCGGATAGAACTCCATGAGCAGAAATGTCAGAAGCATTAGCAGTAACCAAACCAAGCAAGAAAATTATTTAAAGCATATTTCCCGCCGCTATGACACAACATATAACTGTTAAAGCGACGTTATTTCATACGGGGAATAATGAACGATTCTGCAATATGCTCAACTCTTTCTCGAAATTTTTCTTCTTTTAACAGTCCGTTTTCTCCAATACATTCTAATGTTGTTCTTCTCATATTTTCTTTAAGCGACGACATCTCATCGCCGTCCTTAATGATATCCGCTTCTGCCCAGCTTCCTATTTTTTCGACTTTTTTTGATAGGACACTTTCTATCAAGCCGCTTGCGAGATTCTGCACTTGCATCTGATTCGTAGGGCTTTCATTCGTAGGGCTTTTAATCTTATACACTGCCTCTATTACTCCAGCATTGAATTCGTCAGTAATCCTATCCTTAGCGGCGATATCTTCCTGGCTTAAGCGATTTGGCATACTCTCAAAATCATTTTCTGATTTACTCTTTGATCCACTCCCTTTATTTAGAACTACAATATTTGATTTATCACCGCTTTTACTACAGGAAGTTAATCCAAATATTATAAAATACAACATTATACAACTGCAAATTAATACTTTCATCTAAACCTCTTGCCGTTTACTGGTTTTTGTTAATTATTCACAAATCTATAATTTAAAACGCTGCATGAGACCTTAACGCCTTTGTTAACCGCGTTACATCTTTTTCCTTTGATAATTCTAGCGTTTGTCTTTTTCCTACATACATTATATAGAATCCATCAGCTTTTTGCGATAAGAAGATTTTATAAAGCATACTTCTCCGACTTTGCCGTCTTTAATTTTTACAATATTTTTCAACCGGTTTACTTTTCACCAAGTGCATTTTACATTAAAAACACAACCGTATCGAACAAAACAACTAGAGCATTTAGTCAGCGTTATCAAATGGAATCCTGTTCTTTCATTGGTTTTCATGAATATTGTCAGCTATATTGTAAGCTTTTGGAGGTTTATAATATGTCAATTATGTCTATACTCGGAGCTTCATTTGCAGCTACTACCGCTATGCATAAGTTATTTTTTAAGGCTGTTGCATATGCCGCGTTTCAAAACTAGCAGCTTTTGTCCTTACTGCGACTTTAGATATATTTGCCACTTTTATTAGATATCATATCGGGAAATTATACATATTGTATTCATTTTTGCTTTAACCTGTCCACCATTATTTTTTTACATTGCCCCAATTGGGATAATTGATGTTTAAGCAGGATACAAAATCTATAAAACAAAACGGGAAAGTTTTGCTTATCACAATAAACTGTCCACGTTCATTCATTTTAAATAAACGGTGAGCGTTAGAGAGAATTACTTTATCCTCGCGGATGGAATTCTTTGTGCTGCTGTATGATTTTATCTCTGTCAAGATGCGTATAAATCTGTGTTGTTGCAATCGAATTATGCCCTAGCATTTCCTGAACAAAACGGATATCAGCCCCGCCTTTAAGCAGGTGGCTTGCAAAGGAATGCCTTAAAGTGTGCGGCGTAATATTTTTAGCAATTCCCGCGTTTTTGGCAATATTTTTAAGCTGTCTCCAAAACTCTATTCTTGAAAGTTTTTTACCGAGCCTTGAAATAAATACATAGTCGTCCTTAGCTGAAGCGGGTTTTCTTCTCCTAAGATAAATATTGATAAAATCTTTAGCCTTATTTCCGAAAGGAATAAGTCTCTCTTTAGAACCTTTGCCAATAATTCTTAAAAAACAGTCTTTTAAATTTATATTTGAAAACTTGAGATTTACAAGCTCTGAAACCCGCAAGCCCGCAGCATATAAAAGTTCAACCATCGCCTTATTTCTTATATGCATTTCATCATCGTCGCTTATGGAATTTAAAAGTAAATTAACTTCGGCAAAATCAAGCATGCCCGGCAAACTCTCAGGAATCCTAATAGACGCTAGATACAGAGTGGGATTATTTTTTATCAAATCTTCCGAATTTAAAAATTTATAAAACTGCTTCAAAGACCCCATAAGCCTACGAATCGATCTTGGCTTCAAGTTTTTAGTTTTCATTTCCCACAAAAAATCAGTAATATCACTATGCTCAAAATTCTCGAGGGATATCTGTTTCTTTTCAGCAAAACTAATAAATTTTGAAATATCGGTCTTATAAGCCAAAACAGTATTTTTCGACAGTCCTTTTTCAAAAACTATATAGGCAACAAAATCGTCAAGCGTTTTTTTACAATCTATCGACATAGCACAAACTCCTACGCGAAAACACGCAAATACGCTATTTCGGATAAATTTAGTCTGCTAAAACTTGATCCGCAATATTCTACTGTCCGTCCTTTTTTAACAGCAGATTCTCCACTATAACTTTCAAAAGAAAAAGAAAGACATATCTCTATACTGTTCCATTTCACTCTGCCTTCTATATCCTTCAAAATCGGGTCGGTCAGCATCTTATTTAAGCTACAAGCAGACTCATATTTTACTTTTTAATCTCATAAGGACAAGGCATGACAATTCCCACAGTAGTCGCAAAGACAGGTAAAGGAACAACAATAAGCGACTTATTATACCGCTTCAAAGCAAAGGCTCTGACGACTTAGGCTCACGGCTATCAGAATTATTATTGCATATCTTTATAAGCTATCTTCTCTTTTTTACTACTACAGCCTGCCGTCAGGCATAGACATACATATGTACATACACAATCTTTCTCGTTTTTATGTCCGCCCTATCCGGCTATATTTCTTTTTGTTCTTGCGTATTAGTTACACATTCTAATTCAATCGTTACCATTTTCTCACATAAGTATCGTTATTGCAAACGCTCAAACTCTCAGCATTTGTCAATAAAACCAGCGTTTATATACTGTTATATCAGACTTGACAACATCAAATATTAAAGCGTTTTGCTCATCCACTAGCAGCCTTTTTTTTAAAAAGCTATGCTTGCTTTACAATGTCTATTTTAAATACGGATTGTGCCTGATCTCGTTAGCTAACGTAGTATTGCTTCCATGTCCGGGATAAATAATAAGAGACGGATTCAATTTTTTGATTTTAGAAAGAGAACTCATAATCTTTTCATAACTTCCGCCATCAAAATCAGTTCTACCTATTGTTCCTGCAAAAAGAGTGTCCCCAGTAACTAAAAAACTGTCAAACAACAAGCATATACCGCCTTTTGTATGACCTGGCGTATGTATAACTTTAAAAACTGTAAAAGATAATTTTACCTCTTGACCGTCTTCAAGCAGTATTTCAGGTGTTTTTACAGTTTTTGGATAACCAAACAATTTTGAACCGTTCTTGTAAACGCTGGCAAGCATTTCTGCCTCATATTTATGTATTGCCAACGGAATTTTAAATTTAAGACGCACTTGGTCGTCAGAAAGTATATGGTCGTAATGACCATGCGTATTTACAAGCATCTCTGGTTTCAATTTGTCCTTTTCTATCTCAGAAATTACTTTTTCCCCATCTTCGCCCGGATCTATGATTACCGCATGCAAACTCTCAGAATCGTAAACCACATAACAGTTTTCTTCTAAAACGCCCGATATTATTTTTTTAATTTTTACCATTATAAAGACGCACCTTTCCGACCAGCTTTTACCCAAATAATTGCAGCCTTTAACTACAATATATTTTTACTTTTCTAGCAAAGGAGCATTGCGCTCACGCTTTGCGGCAGTTTTGCATGATGATAAGCCAATTACTTTCTCAGTCTCACGGCTGACGATTGAAAAGGGTTTACAGATAGAACTGCTTCTTTAGTTTTAGCGCTTTGGTTTAGAAAATCAGCGATAACTTTCTTGCCGTCAACATCAGAGACAAATACAGCCTGATATCCCCAATTAACGGGATTTCCCCTTATATATTTCTGCGGTATTAAAACGGAGCCGTCTTTAACCGGCAAGTTTGAAATCACTGAAGCTCCATCTGAAGAATATTTGTATAAAACAGCTTTATTCTTATATATTCTCAAAGCATATTCCCATCCTGATTCCGCCGTTAAAAAACCGTTTATGCCAGCAAGTAACGACGTAGATCCCGCGCCTTCAATATTATTTAAATCTATATAGAAATCTATAAAAGCGACGCTTTCATTCCATTTTCCATTTTCAAAAGAAAAACTTATTTTTATGTTGTTGTTTTCTGAAACAATTTTTATTAATTTCACCAGTCCTATATTGTATATTGCAACTCCGTTCAAAATACTGTCAACAACAGTTTGTCCGTTTGAGACAGAAATATCCCTTTTTCCAGCTTGAACAGCGCTAGACATAGAATTATCCGACTTTTTATTTTCAGGTTTTACAGCGCCTAAAAGACGATAAATATTTCCGCATGCAGCATCGAATATTCTCTTCCCGCCGGCTTGATTCGCGGACGCATTTATTAGCAGATCCCGACTGCAAAGATAGACCAGCTCGCTACAAGCGTTATGATAAGCATATTCTTTAAAATCAGGAGAAACCGCATAATCGCCAATCAAATTCGCCGCAGAATAAAGCTCTTCCATTATCGCAACGCTTACGGGAAACTGTTTAAAATGCACGTCTCTTTGCTGAAGTAGATTTCTTTCAACTTCAGTTATATATAAAGGCATAGCGGGTTTTATGTATTTGCTGTTGTCAAAAAAATTTATTAGGTACTCCATAAACTTCACATTTTCCAGATGTTTTTTCGTAAGCAGAACGGGGATAATATTTTCATGTTTCGCTTCAAGCCATCTCATAATACTTTCTTGATTGTGAGGAAAGTCTTTATAGAGCGAAAATACTGCGATCCCGTCAACGTCAAAAGCACCTGCAATATTTTCTTCAATATTGTCGGCATTTATCCACGGCAGACTCAAACCTGCAAAATAATACAGTATATCGCGCGATAATTCGGAAAAATTTAAAAAGATACCGAAAGCATTTATGTTTGTATTAGTTTCAAAATCATTTAAATTACTCGAAATATATCCTTCAAAAATACTTTGCTTGTTTAATTTTACTCCGGGAAACGCCGCAATAACAGATAAAACAGGTTCGGGACTGAAAGAAACCGCCGGTTCTATTTTTCTGCATGAAACAAGTTTTTTTAAATCTTCCGGAATGCCTATTATGGGATTTACGGGAACAGTCATACAAAAGCGACTAGATAAAAGCATCTTATCAACAATAGCCTGCAGTATATCCGAACTCTCAGCGAAAAAAACTATATATTTATTTCCCACGCCAAAAGTTACAGAACTTAAAAACATAAATAATATGACACATATAAATTTTTTCATAACTAGCTGTTTGTTATATCACCATTGATTATATCATTATTGACAAGAATTGTTAATTTCAATATAATACTAATCCCGCTATGAAAAAACAAAAAACAAATTTTTTTACTTCTTTGACAGTCTTTTCATTCTTTGTCATTTCTGGATGCGCAGACTCCGCGTTAAACTCTAAATTTGCAATATTGGAACAGCCTCAAGGAGAGCAAGAGATTATAGATACCGTCGCCATAACAGTTTTAACCGATATAAAACCGGAAAAAAAAGTAAAAAGAAAATATATAAGAGGTATCCATCTCTCTGCGATGGTAAGCGGTTCTGAAAACCGCAGAAGAATTGTAGCAAACCTTTTTGACAACACGGAATTAAACACTGCCGTAATAGATATAAAAGAATACGAAGGAAAAGTTTACATTGACGGCATAAAGACTGTAAACGCAAACAACGCTTATGAAAAAGCAATACCCGATATTAGAAAGTACATTTCCGATTTAAAAGAAAAAGGCATTTATACCATAGCAAGGATTGTCGTTTTCAGAGATAATACTTTATCAAGAAAAAAACCTGAACTTGCGGTAAAAAATCCCGACGGCACAATTTGGACTGACAGAAAAGGCGTCGCATGGCTAGACCCTTATAACAAAGACACATGGGACTACAATTTAGAGATAGCCGAAAAAGCGGTAGATATAGGTTTTGACGAAATACAGTTTGATTATATACGTTTCCCATCCGACGGCGATACAAAAAACTGCTGTTATAGCAAGCCGCATTCCTCAGCTGAAGCCTTAAAAGCTTTAGTAGGTTTCCTAAGAGAGGCCAACAGGCGGCTTAAAACTAAAGGCGCAAAAATATCCATCGACGTTTTCGGTTTAACGACAACGGCAACAAACGATATGGGCATAGGACAAAAAATAGTTGAGATGACGGAATGTGTCGATTACGTAAGCCCTATGGTTTATCCGTCGCATTACGGAAAAGGGAATTACGGTATTGAAGAGCCGAACAAAGAGCCTTACAAAATCGTTTATTTTGCTTTAAAGGGTGCACTAAAAAGAATACCTAATAAAAAACTACGTCCGTGGCTCCAAGATTTTAGTCTTCTCGGATACAAATACGGCGAAGATGAAGTGAAAGCGCAAATGCAGGCCTGCTACGACAACAAAGTAGGCAGCTGGCTATTGTGGAACCCAAGGTGCGTTTATACAAAAGGCGCTCTAAAAGAAGAAGGCGGCGACAATATTCAATCCGCCAATATCATGGAAAATGCTGAAACTAAACATTAAATCTGCTTTTCCGCTGTCAATTCGCAAGAGATTAAGAGACACAGGCTTAAAAATAGCTTTGTTATTTATCTTTCCAAAAAAGAAAAACCATGCAAAATTAAGACAAAGGTTATCCGAGCGATATAAATAAAACTAAATGCCAAATTAAAGTCCACCTAAACCCAATAAAAAACACTGGGAAATTACAAAACTCAAATAAGTTATCTGCCAACATATTGTTCTACTATTGCGACATTACGCTACTTGTAAATGATTTATTCCTCAGTCAATATATCGCCCAATGTCGGTTTATCATCTTTATTTGAGTACTCCTCTATAAGCTTTCTTTCTCTCTCAAATTCAAGTTTCTTTATTGACACCTCTATTCTCCTATTTTTCATATCAGCTTTTATTATCTTAGCTTCAATTTCTTCGCCTTCCTTCGGCAAAGACTGATATTCGTCGGTTCTTGAAAAAGCGTTTTTATTCTTTACTAAAGCCTCCACTCCGGGTTCAAGTCTTACGAAAGCGCCAAAATCGGTACACCTTACAACTTTGCCTTTTACCACAGCGCCGACTTTATAATTCTTGTAAGGATCGGGGTTGGTGTGTTTTAATGAAAAAGAAATCTTTTCGTTATGCGGATTTATTTCGAGAACGACAACTTCAATCTCATCGCCTTTTTTAAGAAAATCTTTCGGATGTTTTACTTTTGTAGTCCACGAAAAATCACTTATATGCACAAGCCCCTCTATTCCGTCTGGAAGCTTCACAAATGCGCCGAAAGGCATAATGTTTTGCACTACGGCTTTAACAACAGTTCCCGGCGCATAACGTCTCAGCGCTTCATCCCACGGATTTGTAAACATCTTTTTAACCGATAAAGCAATTTTTTTATTTTCTTTATCTACATTTATAATCTTTACGTCTATTTCCTTCCCTTTTTTAAGTTCTCTTTTAAATGCCGCTTCGCTGTCATTCCACGCATATTCAGAAGCATGGAGCAATCCGACTATTCCGGGTTCAAGCTCTATAAAAGCGCCGTAATTCATAACCGATGTCACAATGCCTTTCATAACAAGACCTATAGGGAACTTTTCAGTCACAGATTCCCACGGATGCGGAGCAAGATTTTTCATGCTTAAAGAAATCCTTCCACTATCCCGATCAATTTTTAAAACACGCACTCTTACAGTCTGCCCGACATGCAATAAATCGCCAAGCGTTTTAACTTTATACCACGCTACATCGCCTATATGCAAAAGCCCATCAACTCCGCCTATATCAATAAAAGCGCCGTAACTAGTAATTTTTGATACCGTCCCGTCAAGTATCTGTCCCTCTGCAATATTTTCCAAAGCGGACGCTCTTGCCACATTTTTTTCGTCTTCAATAATTTTTCTGCGGGAAACAGCCACCTTTCTCTTTCTCCAGTCAAATTCCGTTATTATAAACTCGTATGATTGTCCGATATATTTTTCAGTTTCTTTTACAAAATTCGTATCAAGCTGAGAGATATGCAAAAAGGCGTCCACGCCAATATCTACAAGAAAGCCGCCTTTGACGGTTCTTAATACTGTTCCGGCAATACGCTTACCGTTTTTAAAAGCTTCCTGCAGTGCGTCCCATTTTGCTTTCTCAATAACTTCTCTATAAGAAAGAACGGGCTGTCCGTAAGTGCTTACAATCTTTACCTTTACTTTTGCGCCGACTTTCAGTTCAGGCGGAACTTGTCCTTCTTCAAATTCTTTTTTGGGAATCATTCCTTCGGACTTCATTCCTAAATCAACCATAAAACCTTCTTCATTTTCTTCAACAATCGTCACTTCAATCTCTTTCTCAAAATCAGCAGCGCCGGTTTTATAGAAATTTTTCATTAAATCAGCCATATTGATACCTTCGCTGTCTTCAAAATCTGTCAATGTTTTACCTAAATTCTTATCTTCCGTCATTTCGCTTATTCTCCTTAAAATTAAGGTGCAAACCGAAATCTCGCTCGCTGCTTTTGACATCGGCTGAATAAAGTCAAGAGGACACTTTCGCGGCAAGTTCTCTTATCTTCACTTCAATTTCCTTTATTATCCAGTCGGGCGTCGACGCTCCCGCGGTCAAGCCCACGCTGTCAATATTTTTAAACCATTTTTCTTTTACGCTATCAGCCGTTTCAATGTGATATGTCTTTGTCTTAGCCGAGCAAATCTGCGCAAGCCTTGTAGTGTTACCCGAATTTTTACCGCCTATTACTATCATTAAATCAACATTATTTGCAAGTTTTTCAGCAACTTTCTGTCTGTCAAGAGTGGCTCTGCATATAGTATTATAGACTTTTGTTTTATAGCGTTTCTTTAAAACTTTTACAATGCTGTTAAAATTTTCAGGAGTCTGCGTTGTCTGACTTACAATATTTAAGTCCCCGCCGCCTTTAAATTTCCGAGCTGCTTTCACATTTTCAACAACAACGCACTTGCCGTTTCCGTAAGACACAAGCGCAATAACTTCAGGGTGAACTTTCTCACCAACCACTATTATCGTTTTATCTTTAGACTTTATATCCGTGCTCAACCGCTTTACAGTATCCTGCGCTCTTTTTACAAAAGGACATGCAGCATCTATTACGTCAATTTTTTTATTTTCTTCAAGTTTCTTATAAAGACTAAAAGGTATGCCGTGGGTGCGCAGAATTATAGAGCCACTTTTTACTTTTTTCGGATCTTTTAAAGTTTTTACGCCTTTTTTCTCAAGTCTTTCAACCTCTTGCGGATTGTGAATAACAGGACCTAAAGTATATACTTTGCATTCTTTACTAGCAGTTTTTTCAGTTAATTTTACAGCCCTTCTAACGCCAAAACAAAAACCCGCATTTTCCGCTATTTTAATTTTTAACTTTGTCTTTAACTCCACGAGTTTCAATTTGCCTCGCAAAACACCTTTCTTTACTTCGTATTCCATGTTTTTTACTAAAGTTTCTCTCGGCGAAATGAAATTCACACCAGCAACCATCGCGAAACTTTACGACTGTAAATCCATCGCTGCCGTTCGTTCTAAATTTTTCTTCTATAAGTTTTTTATTTTCAGCCCTTTTCTCTTCAACTTTTAGCATAAGATAAAACGCTTAATTCATCCCGCGACTTAACGCCTACATGTCTGTGTCTTATCAAGAGGATGCCAACAGTCAAAAAATTATATCCATCGCAATTAATTATTCACCTTATCATTATCAACCATCATTTACGTGCGCGCAGAAGTCAAATAAATATCAATTGCAAACTAATACAGATAAATTAATCAATAACAAAAATATTGCAACAACTGCAATAAATCTAACAATTGAACTCGCTCACATTTCTGCTATTATATCCAAAACTTTCTTCGACAAGCTGATATAGTCGTTTTTTACAAAATTCTTTGGAGGATATATCGGTTGTCCAAACTTTACTTTTATCTGTCTGAATTTTAACATTGCATCTGTGTTCTCTATTTTCACGGGGATTAAAGGCACTTGAGTATTGCATGCCGCCATCCCGACGCCAGCTTTCGCTTTTCCTATTTTACCGTCTTTTGAACGCACTCCCTCCGGAAACATTAAAAGTAAATGCCCGTTTTTCAGAATAGAAAACGTATTTCTCATCGCGATTATATCCTGCGAACCTCTTTTAATGGGAAAAGCATTCGTCCGTCTAATTATCCACCCAAAAATAGGTATATCAAATAACTCTTTTTTCCCCATAAAATACGCGGGACGTTTCATCGCAGAAGCGACTAACGGAGAATCAAAAAAACCTATGTGATTAGGGGCGATAACCGCGCCACCCGATTGAGGTATATTTTCCATACCCTCAATATGCCATCTGTAAAGCAAACCAAACGCCATTCTAAACATCTGCTTACCTATTAAAAATACAATCGAGGGCTTTTCTCTCACCTGCATATATCCTTCAAAGACTTATAAAAGCCGGGAAAAGATATGTCAACGCAATGCGAATCATTGATTACGGTTTCGCCCTTTGCGATTAAAGAAGCCACAGCCAAAGTCATAGCGATTCTGTGGTCTTCAAAACTGTCAACAACAGCGCCAGCAAGGTTAAATCCGCTGTCTCCGTTTATAATAAATCCGTCTTCAAGAGATTCCACCTGAGCGCCAAGCTTTTTAAGCTGGCTCGTAACCGTTTCTATTCTATCGCTTTCTTTTACTCTAAGTTCTTTGGCGCCGGAAACTTTCGTAACACCTTGCGCTTGCGTCGCAATAAGCACAAAAACAGGTATCTCGTCAACCATCCGCGGGACAAGAGAAGCGTCGATATTTATGGCTCTAAGCCTAGAATACTTTACAACTATGTCGCATACGGGTTCCTGCGAAACCTCCCTCATATTAGTTAAAGCTATATCTGCACCCATCTGTTTTAATACTTCAATTAATCCGTCCCTAGTAGGATTGACTCCTACATTTTTTATTATTAAATTTGAACCGGGAACGATTAAAGCTGCAGCAATAAAAAATGCCGCCGAAGAAATATCGCCCGGAACCGTTACATCTTGCGCCGTAAGTCTTTCCGCGGGACAAATTGTAACAGAATTGCCGTCGACACTGACATCTGCTCCAAAAGCTTTTAACATTCTTTCACTATGATCTCTTGACTTTACGGATTCTCTGTAAGTTGTCGCACCGTCGGCATACAAACCCGCAAATAGAACTGCAGACTTTACTTGCGCCGTCGATTTATCATTTTCATAATTTATTGCTTTCAGCGGATTCTTGCCCTTTATTATCAAAGGAAGCAATCCGTCATTTGATTTTATATCAGCCCCCATTTTTGACAAAGGCTCTATGACCCTCTGCATAGGTCTTTTTGAAAGACTGTCATCGCCCGTGATAACTGTTTCAAAATTTTGCCCGGCAAGAATACCAGAAAGGAGTCTCGTCGTTGTGCCTGAATTTCCCGCGTAAATATCATATTTTCCGCTATGCGGACTTGTAAGTTTTAATCCTGCCCCTTTTATGTAAAGATCATTGCCATCAATTTTAATTTCTGCGCCCATTTGACGAAACGCTTCAATTGTTTTGCTGCAATCGTCAGACGGCAAATAATTTCTGACAACAGAATTGCCCTCCGCAAGAGAAGAAAGCATGACAGCTCTGTGCGTTATAGACTTGTCCGCTGGAACTTCAATCATACCTGAAACACAGTTGATCTTATTAAGTTTTATCTCCATAATCCGCAAATATCTCCGTTTATCGTATTACAATCAGTATTCTTCAAAAAATTTAAATATTTCTGCTCAGGTAAAACAGTCAAATAATTTGAAATAAATATTTCTTTGCCGCTTTGATTTCCCAAATCAGACACATTGCGCATTCCATATGTCATATCCCAAGGAAAAATACTGGCAAAAGAGAACAAATTCCTTATATAATCGCTATCGTCATATGTCACAAGCCACTTATGCTTACACCTTTTCATACTTTCAGCAAAACGTTTATGGTCAAAATTTTTATGTAAATTCCCGTTTTTTCCATAAAGAGCCGATTTTCTTGTCGAGAAATACGGCGGATCTAAAAAAATAAAAACAGAACTGCCGTTTTTCATAAGCAGCTTTTCATAATCAAATTTTGTTATTTTCGTATTTTTAATTATTTTTTCAATATTTCTCAATCTCAATATGCTGCTTTCAGTAAAACGCTCTCTAAAAGCCGCATCGCTGTAACCACCGCTTAAACTTGTACCTGAAAATGTAATGCGATTATAGACAAAAAAAGCAGCGGCTTTTTCTAAATCAGTCAAATTATCATATTGTCGTTTGAGAAACTCATAAAGCTCTTTTCCGTCATCATATTTTGTTTTCCATTTATAAATCTTGTCAGTCAGCTTGTTCATATCTTTTTGACTGTGCCGCCAAAACTGATAAAGTTCATCATATAAATCATTCACCCAAAAAGATTTATTAGGGAAAATCTGCTTTAAACGTATAAATATCGAACCACCGCCTAAAAACGGTTCTCTGTATTCGTTAAAATCCGGAATAATCTTCGATATTAAATTGACGGCTCTGCTTTTGCCGCCGGGATATCTCAAGGGACTTTTTATCACTTTATCCCCTGAATCTGAACAATAAATTTATTTTCTTCCGCTTCTTTAAAAATTTTTTTTATGAATTCCTTATTTTTTTCAGACAAATGATTTGCCTTAAAACAACTATCAATATCTTCTTTTGCAGACTTTGAACTAATCGTTCCAAGAAATATTTTAGAAGTTAATTTTAAAACGGCTTCGCTTTTCACAGATATGCCGTTTATCTCAACAGAATCAAGATTAGAATATAAAACCATTTTAATTAAACCATCTTTTATATCGGATTCACCCGGCAAAACCGAATTTCTACTATGTTTACTTTCTATAAGTTTTACAACGTCTGCACCCAGAAAAATTTCGTCGACTGTAAAGAAATACTTACCGCCTAAATAATTTGAAATTGTTATTTTGGCTTTTGATAGCGTACCTAAACTTTCTTTAGGCTGAATAGTCTTATATTCTCTGATTTGCGCGTTTCTAGCTTTTTCCCTTGAAAACTTCATGAACTCTTCAACGTTCTCACCAATCTTATCCCTGAAATTGTCAATTCCTTTAAAGTCGTGAAGTTTCACTTTTGTTTTTTTCTCGATTCTCAGATAGCTGTGTTTTATTTTATCTACTATAAAACGCAAACCGAACAGTTCTTTTAGATTCCAATGCAATCCCGAACTGTAGTAACCTTCTATTTCCCTTATCTTAGATATAACAAAATCATTGTCAAAGCTTTGCTCCACAATCTTATTCTTTAATTTCTTTGCATCCGAATAATAAGCAAAAACCACATAAATATCGAGCAAAGACATCATAGAAACAGTATCCCATTGCAGAAAATCTCTATCACCGCTTTTACCTTCATCTTTTACTGCTGGGATAACGGTAATTTTTTTTGATATATGTATAGTATCGTATATTCTTTTATATGGATATGAACGCGTTCTTTTTGGAGACACCCGCTTTGAAACTGCAAACAAATTCTCCCTATCAAAAACCAACGAGCTAGTCGGAGACGAGTTTATGTCAAAGCATTCTAAATCAAATTTGTCCAGATTTCTTTTAAGTGTTCTTTTATACTTTATCCCTTTAATTGTTCCAGTTATATCCATAGCTTTTTTTGCATCTTTAAAACTCAATCTGCTGCAGAATTTCTCTCAATAAAGTCACACTCGTAATTTCATTCTTACGTCTTTAAAATTTCTATCTCGACTAAGAAAATCTATAGTCTTTATTTAACATCTATCTGTTCTAATCCTATTATGCTCACTCTCGTCTTCAATCTAATAATTCCCTTCCCACTGCTTTCGCAATCGGGTCTAACTCTTTCATCAAACTCCTAAACTGTTCAGGCAGCAAACTTTGCGGACCATCTGAAAGCGCTTCCTCCGGACGCGGATGCACTTCTATTATTATTCCGTCCGCTCCCACCGCCACGCACGCTTTTGCCATCGTTCCCACATGTTCTCTTATTCCTATTCCGTGCGACGGGTCTAAAATCACAGGCAAATGCGTCAACTTCTTGAGTACTGGAATCGCATTCAAATCCATCGTAAATCTCGTAGAATCTTCAAATGTCCTTATTCCTCTTTCGCAAATCATCACGTCATAATTCCCTTGCGAAAGTATGTATTCCGCAGACAGCAAAAGCTCTTTCACCGTCGCCGCCATTCCTCTCTTTAAAAGTACAGGCTTATTCTGTTTCCCTGCCGCTTTCAACAAATCGTAGTTCTGCATATTTCTCGCTCCGATTTGTATTATATCGCAATACTTCGATAAAAGTTCCACTTGCTCCACCGTCATCGCTTCACTTATCGTCGGCATGTTCAGCTTCTCTCCTGCCTCCTTCATATATTTTAACCCTTCTTCTCCTAGTCCCTGAAACGCATACGGCGAACTCCTCGGCTTAAACGCTCCTCCTCTCAGTATCGTCCCTCCGCACTCTTTCACTACTTTCGCCGTGTTCTGCATCAATTCTCTTCCCTCTATCGCACACGGACCCGCCATAATTTGTATCTTCTTCCCTCCTATCTCCACATTCTTGCTCACTTTTATCACCGTATTCTCTTTCTTGAACTCTCTCGACGCAAGCTTGTACGGCTTCTGTATCTCGCTCACATGTTCTACTGCGTCCATCGCCTCAAATATTTCTTTGTACTTTTCCGCTCTATCTCCTATCAT